>CAITEM010000404.1 GCA_903891395.1 uncultured Hyphomicrobiales bacterium
CTTTGTAGCGCTTGTGCAAATCGGCCGCGACCGCCTCGCGCAACGGCACAATGCCGTTGGCCGCGGTATAGCCGTGATGGCCGTCGCGCAACGCCTTGATCGCCGCCTCGACGATGAACTCCGGCGTGCGGAAATCCGGCTGACCGATGCCGAGGTTGATGACGTCGCGGCCTTGCGCGATCAAGGCATTGGCGCGAGCCAGCACGGCGAAGGCGTTTTCCTCGCCGATGCGGTCGAAAGCCGCGATGGTCTTAAGCATATTGTCTCTCCCCGGCGGCAGGCGGGCTGCGCGCGCATTGATTTTGCGGCGCAGTTCACCCGATCAGGCCGAGAAAATCAATGCGGCGTCAGTTGTTGCCGCCGTAGATGGCGTTGACGTCACGGGCGAGCTGCGAACGGATGAAAGGGTCCGGATCGTCGCCGAGATAGGTCCGCGCGTTGTAGAGCGGGCCGGCGGGGAATTTGTCGGTGCCGCGATACAGCGGCGCCGCGTGGGCGGACTGAACGACCCGGTGCTTGATCCGTTTGGCGGCGTCGGCCGGCATGGACACGGCGGCGACGGCAAGTCCGATCACAGCGGCGGCGAATTTCAATCCGAGTGATGACATGGCAGCCTTCCTTCGACCTGTCTGCGGGGTACCCTGCTCTATCGCGACGGCAAGGCGGCACAAAGGCGACGGGAGACAATCGCCATCACAACTCAGTGTCGGAATAACCGGCCGCGTGCGGTGTTGCGGCTTGTCTCAGCGCGCGATGAGGTCGCGCGTAATGTCCTTGAGGCTGGCGCAGCCCGAAAGCTGCATGGCGCGCACCAGTTCGACGCGCAGATGATCGAGCACGTCGCGCACGCCATCGGCGCCATTCATGGTCAGGCCCCAGATCGCCGGCCGTCCGATCAATACGGCCCGCGCGCCGAGCGCCAGCGCCTTCAGAATGTCGGTGCCGCGCCGGATGCCGCCGTCGACATAGACCTCGGCCTTGCCGGACAACGCCGACGCGATCTCTTCGATCGCCGCCGCGGTCGTGACCGTGGTGTCGAGATGACGGCCGCCGTGATTGGAGACAATGACGGCGCGCGCGCCGTGTTCGGCGCAAGCCACCGCGTCGTCGGCGCGCAACACACCCTTGACCAGCACCGGCATCGGCGAGCGTTTCACCAGCCATTCGAGTTCGCGCCAAGTCGCCGGAAACAGCACCTTGCCGACGAAGTCTGGATGATAGGCGGTGCGCGCCATCGGCGAACCCGGCATGTTGATGTTGAGAATGTCGGGCGACGGCTCATGTTGCTCGCGCGCCGCGCGCGGCGACCAGCCACCGACCGGAGCGTCCACCGTCAGCACCAGCGCGGTGAAACCAGCCGCATGCAGCCGATCGATCAGCGCTTCGACCTCGGTACGGTTCTGCCAGTAGTAGAGCTGGAACCATTGCGGCGCGGCTTTGCGTTCCGCCGCGACATCCTCGATCAGAATGTTCGAGTTGCTCGCCATGCAATACGGCATGCCGGCCATCGTGGCGCCGCGCGCAGTGGCGCGCTCGCCCTCGGGATGAAACAGTTTGTGACGGCCGGTCGGCGCCACCATGATCGGCGTCGTCATCTTCTGCCCGAGCAGCGTCACGCCGGTGTCGATATTGTCCACGTCGCGCAGCACGCGCGGCCGCAACCGCATGGCGCGCCAGTCGCGGATATTCTCGGCGACGCTGATTTCGTCGTCGGCGCCGGCGGCGCAAAAGGCAAAGGAAGCTGGCGCCATTTTCGCATGGGCCGCATGCTCCAATGCATCGAAATCGACACTATCCACGGCGTCCTCCGGTTGTTCGTCTTTTGCCGCACTGTGGCGCAGTCCGCTTGCCGGCGCCACCACCCAGCGGCTGTCATGGTTCCGGCGCGAGCGCACCCGATTGCCAACGCGGCCGTGATCGGCGCATTCTGGCTCGAAAATAAACGCGGCCGGAAACGTTCATGGATATCGTCAAGGCCAACCGGGAATACGAGCGCAGGCGCGCCGCGCAACTGCGCGGCAGTCTCGTCGCCAAGGGCATCGGCCGCAAATAAGTTTGAAGCAATTCATTTTGAAGTCCGAGGCCCCATGACACCCGCCGACAAATGCCGCACGTTCCGCGCCCTGCACGACAGCGGATGCTTTGTCATTCCGAACCCGTGGAATATCGGCAGTGCCCGCTATCTCGAAGGGCTCGGCTTCAAGGCGCTGGCGACGACCAGTTCGGGTTATGCACATTCGCAGGGGCTCCCCGACGGCGCGCAGACATGCGACGAGGTGCTGGCGCATTTCCGCGAAATCGCCGGAGCGACCGACCTGCCCGTCAACGCCGATTTCGAGAACGGCTACGCCAAGGACATCGGCAAGATGGCCGACAATGTCGTGCGTTGCGTCGAGACCGGCGTTGCCGGCCTGTCGATCGAGGACGCGACCGGCGACGACGCCCATCCTCTTTACTATTTCGACACCGCGCTGGCGCGCGTCAAAGCGGCCCGCAAGGCTATCGACCAGAGCGGCAGCGGCGTGGTGTTCACCGCGCGCACCGAAGGCTTCATCCGCGGCAAGCCGGATCTTGATGAAACCATTCGCCGGCTGAAGGCCTTTGCCGACGCCGGCGCCGATTGTCTCTATTCGCCAGGCATCAAGACCCGGGAACACATCGAAGCGACGGTAAAGGCCGTCGCGCCCAAACCGGTCAATTTTCTCAACAGCGCAGCGTCCGGCTTTACCGTCAAAGATCTCGCCAGCATGGGCGTGCGCCGCATCAGCGTCGGCGGCACGCTGGCGCGCGTGGCGATGCACGCCTTCATCAAGTCGGCGCGCGAGATCGCCGAACAAGGCACGTTCGACAGTTTCGCCGGTGTCGTCTCCAATGCCGAGCTAAATGCCTTCTTTGCCGCCAAGCGGAAGAAGCCGTGAGCGAATATCGCGACCCGACGACCGGACAACCGATCGGGGCGCCGGTCGACGCGACGCCCGCGCAACGCCCTGGACCGGTGATGATCGAGGGCCGCTACGGCCGTATCGAAAAACTCACGCCCCAGCACGCGCCCGAGTTGTGGAAGGTCTTCGCCGGTCACGACGCCGTATGGACCTACATGTCGGCCTCGGGGCCGTTCAGCGCTGAGTCGGAATTTGTCGCCTTCATCGCCGAACGCGCCACCGCGCAAGACCCTTACGCGTACGCAATCATCGATAATTCGGGCGCCCTGGCGGGCTATTTCACGCTGATGCAAATCCGGCCGGAGATGCGCGTCATCGAGGTCGGCCACGTCGTGTATTCGCCGGCCTTGCAGCGCACCAGGCTTGGCACCGAGGCGCAATATTTGCTGGCAAAATATGCCTTCGAGACGTTGGGCTACCGCCGCTACGAATGGAATTGCAACGCGCTCAACGCCGCGTCGCGACGCGCCGCTTTGCGTTATGGCTTCGTATATGAGGGTACAGCGCGCCAGCTCATGATCGCCAAAGGCCGCAATCGCGACACCGCATGGTTCTCGATGCTCGACAGCGAGTGGCCGCAGCGCAAAACCAACTTCGAGCGCTGGCTGGCGCCGGAAAACTTCACCGCCGATGGCAAGCAGATCCTCAGTTTAAGCGACATGAACGGCACGACGGCATGAGCGACTCCCGACAGCCGGGCCTGCTGCAGCAAACGCCCTTCGTGCTGTTCTGGCTCGCGCGCCTGAGCGCGACCACGGGCTATCACATGCTCGCGGTCGCCATCGGCTGGAAAATCTATGAATTGACCAACAGCGCTCTCGATCTGGGCTTGGTCGGCCTGATCCAGTTCGTGCCGTCGGTGGTGCTGACTTTGCTGATCGGCCACGCCGCAGACCGCTACGACCGCCGCATGATCGTGCGCAGCGCGCAATGCATCTACGTCGTCGCCTGCCTCATGATCATCGGCGCGCTGCTTACCGGGGCCCTGACACGCGAGCTTCTGTTCATCGTCGTTTTCATGATCGGCTGCGCGCGGGCTTTCGAAATGCCGACGGCGCATACGCTGGCCTCCGCCCTGGTGCCGACGCATATGATCGCACGAGCGGTGGCGGCCTGGACCACCGCCAACCAGACGGCGATCATCTGCGGACCCGCGCTGGGTGGGTTGATCTACATGGTGAGCCCGCTGCTGGTCGCGCTGTTCTGCCTGGTGTTCTTTGTCACGTCGATCACGCTGATCAGCTTTGTCCGGGTGAAAGCCACGCCTGTCAGGCGCGATCCGCCGACGTTCGCCTCCGTACTGGCCGGCTTCGAATACGTCGCACCCGCCACCGCCTGCTGGGCGTGATCACCCTCGACCTGTTCGTCATGATGCTGGCCGGCGCCACGGCGCTGCTGCCGATTTTTGCGAGGGACATTCTAGCCGTAGGGCCGGTCGGTCTCGGGTTGCTGCGCTCCGCACCGGCCGCCGGCGCGCTGATGGTCTCCATCGCGCTGTCGCGGCATCCGATCGAGCGTCACATCGGCCGCAAGATGTTCTTCGTTGTGGCGCTTTATGGCGCGCTGACGGTTGCCTTCGGGCTTTCGACCTCGTTTCCGCTGTCGCTGGCGATTCTGGCAGCGCTGGGCGCGTCCGACGCCGTCAGCGTCGTCATCCGCTTCTCGCTGGTGCAAATCGAGACGCCGGACGAAAAGCGTGGCCGCGTCAGCGCCATCAACTATCTGCTGGTAGGATCGTCGAATACGCTCGGCGAGTTCGAATCCGGTCTGGTCGCGTCCTGGTTCGGCGCGGTAACCTCGGTGGTGATCGGCGGCGTCGGCTCGCTGCTGGTGGCCGCAATCTGGATGGGACTGTTCCCCGATCTGCGCCGGGTCGACCGCTTCGAACCGGCCGATACAGAGAAGATCGACGCGTAAAAACGCGCGAATTTTGGGAGGCGAACATGCATATTTTGATCACCGGCGCGGCCGGCATGATCGGCCGCAAACTCATCGACCGGTTGGTGATCGACCGCGCGCTCGGCGACCACATCATCGAAAAGCTGACGCTGATCGACATCGTGCAGCCGGCGCGGCCCGCCGGTTTTTCCGACCACGTCAAAACCCGTGCCGCCGATCTTGCCGGGCCCGGCGTCGCCGGCAAGGCGATCGCGGAACGGCCGGATGTCATCTTCCACCTGGCCGGCGTCGTGTCGGGCGAAGCCGAGACGGATTTCGAGAAAGGCTATCACGTCAATCTGGATGGCACGCGCGCGCTGCTGGAGGCGATCCGCACCGCCGGTGGCGGTTACAAGCCGAAGGTGATTTTCACTTCGTCCATCGCGGTCTACGGGGCGCCGTTCCCTGACGCGATCCCGGACGACTTCCACCTGACGCCGCTGACCTCCTACGGCACGCAGAAGGCGATCAGCGAATTGCTGCTGGCCGATTA
>CAITEM010000405.1 GCA_903891395.1 uncultured Hyphomicrobiales bacterium
CGCCATCTGCAGGAACATGCGGAAGAAATCGCGGATGTTGTTGGCGCCGTGCTCGGCGAAGCTTTCGGCGCAATCACCGCCTTGCAACAGGAAAGCCTGGCCATTGGCGACGCGCGCCAATTGCTTCTTCAGGCTGCGCGCCTCACCGGCGAACACCAGCGGCGGAAAGGTCGCCAACTGCTTTTCGACATCGGCCAGTGCTTGCCGGTCCGGGTAATCCGGGACCTGCTGAATAGGCTTTTTGCGCCAACTATCGGGCGTCCAACGCTCGGGCATCACGAATTACTCCAAGATTGCGGGGGGTTATACACGAGCACCCCCGGCCAAGGCCAGATATTCAAAGCCCTGAAGTTAAGGGGCTAGATGGCTACTCGGCGGCCTTGCGGCCATAGCTCATGGCCTTTTCCCGCATGGTAACCAATTCCTCGGCCATGGTCGGGTGAACCGCCATGGTGGCGTCGAAATCGGCCTTGGTCGCCCCCATTCTGACGGAAATGCCCACCAACTGGATCATTTCGCCCGCATCCGGACCGGCAATATGGCAGCCGACCACCCTGTCGGTGGTGCCGTCGACCAGGAGCTTCATGAAGACCCGGGTGTTGCGACCGGACAGTGTCGCCTTCATCGGCCGGAAACTGGTCTTGTAGACGTCGAGAACCGCGAGCGTCTCGCGGGCCTGCGCTTCGGTCAGCCCGATGACGCCGAGTTCCGGTTCGGAGAACACCGCGGTCGGGACGTTGATGTGATCGACCTTGATGTCCTTACCGCCGTACATATTGTCGGCGAAGGCATGGCCTTCACGGATCGCCACCGGCGTCAGGTTGACGCGATTGGTAACGTCGCCGACGGCGTAGACGTTCGGCACCGACGTGCGCGAATACTCATCGACTTCGATGCCGCCATGTTCGTGGCATTTGATATTGAGCCCTTCGCAGCCCAATCCCATCACGTTGGGACGGCGCCCGATCGCGAACATTACCTTGTCGGCGACAACTTTCTCGCCGTTCGACAACAGCGTCACGAACGCATCGCCCGACTTCTCGATGGCGTCCACGGTATGCCCGCATGTCACGGTGATGCCGCGGGTCTCCATCTCATGACGTAGATGCGCGCGGATATCGTCGTCGAAGCCGCGCAGGATGTTCTCGCCGCGATAGACCAGCGTCACTTTACTGCCGAGCCCGGCGAAGATGCAGGCGAATTCAACGGCAATGTAGCCGCCGCCCTGGATGACAATGCGCTTGGGCAATTCGGTCAGGTGAAACGCTTCGTTCGAAGAGATGGCGTGCTCAACGCCGGGAATCTTCGGTCCCATATGCGGCCAGCCGCCGGTGGCGATCAGGATCGTCTCGGCGCGCACTTTCACGCCACTCGACAGGCGCACGGTGTGAGCGTCTTCGATAACCGCCCGGCTGCGAACCAGATTGACCTTGTAACGTTCCAGCGTGCTGACATAGGCCGCTTCGAGCCGGTCGATCTCGCGATCTTTATTTGCAATCAGCGTGTGCCAGCTAAAAGTCGGCGCCGTAGGAATGGTCCAGCCGAACCCTGCGGCGTCCTCGAATTCGTGCGAAAATCGAGAAGCGTAAACCAGCAGCTTCTTCGGCACGCAGCCGCGAATTACGCAAGTGCCGCCGACGCGAAATTCCTCCGCGACCATGACGCGCGCGCCGTAGCTCGACGCGATGCGCGCCGCGCGCACGCCGCCGGAACCTGCTCCGATAACAAAGAGATCGACGTCGTGGTCTGCCATTGGCCGTTATCGCCTGTATTTGAAACCCGTTATATCGGCGGTCCGGCCATCGCCGCCTAGAGGGCGTGCCCGCGCTTTTTCAACTCTGCACGCATTTTACCCACGACTTCGTCGGAAAGCTTGTTGGCCCAGTCCTGCGCGAACTTGAGACTTAGTTCGGCGATCTGCGGCTGTTCGACCAACAACTTCTTGCCGGTTGGCGACGTGTAGAACGCCACGATCTCCTTGAGCTCCGGCTCGGTGAAACGGCTGGCATATTGCCGCGCCATCTCGACGTTCAGTTCATCCAAGCGGGGATTGAGCTCGGCGCGCAAGTTGACGACGATCTCATTGAGATCTTTGCTCAAAGCCGGGTTCTGCTGAAGAAAAAGTATTTTTGCCTGCTCGACGACGCCTGCCACGAGCGGGTTGAACATCAAGGTCGCGCCACTGACGTTGACCAGCTCCTTGGCGCTCGCGACCGCCGATGCCGATGGCTGCTGGGCAAACGCGGCGCCCGGCAAAGCGAGCGCGCCGGCCAAGACAACGAGGCACGCGGCGCGGTAAGTGGCTTGCATCATTCGCATAGTCGGTACTCCATTTGGCCCGGATATTTCAGGGCCGCTCGATGATCTTGATGCCGTCCGGTCCGCCAATAATGGCCGTCTGAGCCAGGCCGACAAACAGGCCATGCTCCATGACCCCCGGGATACCTGAAAGCGCATGCGCCATCGCTTTCGGGTCGTCAATCCGCTCCAGCGCCGCGTCGATGATCCAGTGGCCGCCATCCGTGACGAAAGGATGGCCATCCTTGCCCAGCCGCAGCGACAACGGGCCCGCAAGTTGAATGGCGGCAATGGCCTTCTCGACGGCCCTCAGGGTCGCCGTAAAGCCGAACGGGGTCACTTCGACAGGAAGCGGAAAGCGCCCGAGCGTCGGTACCAGTTTGCTCGGGTCCGAGATCACGATCATGCGATCGGACGCCGCGGCGACGATCTTTTCCCGCAACAACGCCCCGCCGCCGCCTTTGATCAGGCTGAGATGCGGATCGATCTCGTCCGCCCCGTCCACCGTGAGGTCGAGCGCCGGCGTCTCGTCCAGCGTGGTCAGGCGAATGCCGCAGGCTTCGGCTTGGGCGCGCGTCGCCTCGGAGGTCGGAACGGCGACGATATCGAGGCCGGCGCGGACGCGTTCGCCGACGAGATCGACGAAATGCTTGGCGGTCGAGCCGGTGCCAAGCCCGAGCTTCATGCCGGGCCGGACGAACTCAACGGCGCGCGCGGCGGCGGCGCGTTTCTGGGCATCGGCGTTCATGGCTGGCCGCTGAAATTCATGCGTGAATCGAGAGGTATGGTCTATCTAGCCTCGATCCCGGGCCCTGAATAGCTGAAAATCGGGCCGTCGACAGCATCGAAACGGCCTTGCATCGGCCGCCAGCGGACGTTAGCGAACCCCATGCACGCCTCCACAATCGTATTCGATCTCGACGGCACCCTGATCGATACCGCGCCCGATCTGATCGAAACGCTCAATGTCATTTTCGCGCGCGAAGGAATGCCGCCGGTCGACTACGCGACCGCGCGCGAACTGATCGGCGGCGGCGCCAAAGCGATGATCGTGCGCGGCATCGAGGCCGAAGGCCGCGCGGTTACGCCAGACAAGCTTCAACGCATGTTCGACGCGTTCATCGCATACTACGCCGAGCACATAGCCGACCGCTCGCAGCCGTTCCCCGGTCTTATCGATGCACTCGACTCGCTCGCCGCGCGCGGTTGCCAATTTGCCGTCTGCACCAACAAGCTCGAAGGGCTGTCGGTGCTACTGCTGAACAAGCTCGGCCTCGCCGGCCGCTTCAGAGCCATCTGCGGGCAGGATACGTTCGGGATTCAAAAGCCCGATCCGGAAGTCTTGCGCCGCACTATCGCTGCGGCCGGCGGCGATCCGCAACGCTCCATCATGATCGGGGACTCCGCCACCGACGTTCACACCGCGCAAGCGGCCGGCATTCCCGTGGTCGCCGTTGACTTCGGTTACAGCGAGCGGCCGATCGCCGAATTCAAGCCCGACCGGATTATCAGTCATTTCCGCGAACTTCCTGCCGCGGTGGCTGCCTTCATTTCAGCACATTAAGTAGGCCGATTGGATGCGGTCGGTATCTGGCATGGTTAACGCGGTAAGGTTAACGGCGCGCGACGTGTTGCCTCGCAATCCGCGGAACCGTATTCTTGCCGAAGGTGCGCGGCCTGTGGCGCTCAAGTGGACGGTTAACATGATGTATCGCGTTTTAACGATCGTTGGTGGCGCGCTTGCTTTGGCAGCGTGTTCGTCTTCTCCCGATTGGCTGAACCTGGACGCCTTGAAGCCCTCGCCTGTTCTCGACACCGTGCGTTTCGAATCCGAGCCGCCGGGTGCCGAAGCCAAAGCATCCAACGGACAGTCCTGCCGCACGCCGTGCGCGCTCGCGCTTCCAGTCGGTGCGCCGCTCACCGTTACTTTCGCCTTGAACGGATATCTGCCCGAGACCGAAACGATCGAACCGGTTTCCGCAACCGGCAGCCCGACTCAATTCCGGCCGAACCCAGTGTCCGTGGAACTGACCGCAGCGCCGCCGCAGCCCGCCAAAAAGATGGCGCCTCGGAAGAAAGCCGCCCCCCGCACGTCCGCCGTGAAGCCGGCAGCCAAACCAGCCGCCGCCAGACCCGCGGCCGCTGCCACGCCCGCCGGTGGCACCTCGACGGCTGCGCCTGCGCAGGCCGCGCCTTGGCCGACGAATCCGCCGCCGGCCCGCTAAACTTCCCGTTTGACGGCCTTTTTAGTGTCGCGCACGGCGTGCTGACGCACGCACACCGTGCGCTGGACGCTATGGCCATTATCGGCCACTATTCCTATATGTGGGGTCAGGCTGGCGAGCCCGCCTCATGAGATTGGATATGGCATTGGCGAACGGCACATCCACACTCGAACTCGACCGTGCGAGCCCTGCTCCGCGCGGGCTGATCGATCCGTTCGCGCGCGCGATCACGTACCTGCGTGTCTCGGTCACCGACCGCTGCGACTTCCGCTGCGTCTATTGCATGTCGGAACACATGTCGTTCCTGCCGAAGGCCGAGGTGCTCAGCCTCGAGGAACTCGACCGGCTGTGCAGTGCATTCGTCGCCAAGGGCGTCAACAAATTGCGGCTGACCGGCGGTGAACCGTTGGTCCGGCGCGGCATTATGACCTTGGTGTCGTCGCTGTCGCGCCATTTCAAGAGCGGCGCGCTCAAGGAACTCACCCTCACCACCAACGGTTCGCAGCTCGATAAATACGCCGCCGAACTCAAAGGCCATGGCGTCGAGCGCATCAACGTATCGCTCGATACATTGGACCCCGACACGTTCCGCGCGATCACGCGTTGGGGCGATCTCGGCAAGGTGATGTCAGGCATCGACGCGGCGCAGGCCGCGGGTCTCAAGGTCAAGATCAACACCGTCGCGCTCAAGGGCGTCAACGAAGATGAACTCCCTCGCCTGATGGAATGGGCGCATGGCCGCGGCATGGATCTCACCGTTATCGAGGTCATGCCGCTCGGCGACGTCGGCGAAAACCGTCTCGACCAATATCTGCCTTTGTCGATGGTGCGGGCGCGACTTGCGCAACGCTACACCCTCGACGATATCGATTATCAAACCGGCGGACCGGCCCGCTACGTCCGCGTCAAGGAAACCGGCGGCCGTCTCGGCTTCATCACGCCGATGACGCATAACTTCTGCGAATCCTGCAACCGCGTGCGCATCACCTGCACCGGCACACTGTATATGTGCCTCGGCCAGAACGACGCTGCCGACTTGCGCGCACCCTTGCGCGCCTCCGAAGGCGATGGCTTGATTCATGCCGCGATCGACGAGGCCATCTCGCGAAAGCCGAAGGGCCATGATTTCGTGATCGACCGCCGTCACCGTAAGCCAGCGCTGTCGCGCTTTATGAGCGTGACCGGCGGTTAGGCGTGCGCAAATACTTCGGGGCCGGCGTTACACCGGCCCCAAACGTTGCAGTGCAATAATTGAAGATCAGCCTTTGCTGGTGCGGCTGCGGATCATGAAGCTGTCGAAGCTGTATTCGGCCACCTGCCACCACAGATACTCGTCGTTGCGGAAGGCCTGCATCGATTCCAGCACCTTCTTGTAGTCGGCATTGGTCGCGGACGTTTCGGCGTTCACCTCGTTGGAGGCTTTCAGGCACGCTTCCATGACCGGTTGCGGGAATGGACGAAGCTGCACGCCATTGGCCACCAGCCGCTTGAGTGCCTGGGGGTTGCGG
Source organism: uncultured Hyphomicrobiales bacterium (assembly GCA_903891395.1). Taxonomy (GTDB): domain Bacteria; phylum Pseudomonadota; class Alphaproteobacteria; order Rhizobiales; family Xanthobacteraceae; genus Pseudolabrys. The sequence goes on from CAITEM010000405.1 coordinate 6,032, forward strand.
GCGTCGTAACGCGCGGTCTGCTCGCAATTAACGGCGCTCGCCGCCGCGCGGACGATCGACTGATAGTTCTTCGGCAGCGAATTCCATTTCTCTAGGTTGATTTGAAGATGGTTGGTCGTGCCGCCCTCCCACCAGCCGGGGTAATAATAGTATTTCGCGATCTTGTAGAGCCCGAGCTTCTCGTCGTCGTGCGGACCGATCGTGCCGTCGAGTTCCGCGATGCCGGCCGTCGTGCCGAGCAGGCAGACGAGATGGCCCCCCGCCGACGTGCCGGCCACGCCGATGCGGTCGGGATCGATGCCATACGTCGCCGCGTTGGCCCGCAGCCAGCGGATCGCCGCCTTGCAGTCGTGGATCTGCGCGGGCCAGATCGTCTCGCCGGTGAGCCGGTAGCCGACCGAGGCCACGGCGTATTCGCCCGACTGCACGAGCGGCACGAGCA
>CAITEM010000406.1 GCA_903891395.1 uncultured Hyphomicrobiales bacterium
ACTCTTTTGCCGTGCGCGCTTACGCACCGCGCCATCAGCCGTCACCGGCCGTAAGCGTTTACGTCAAGCAACGCACTCAACGATCTTGGTCGATCGGGGTGCGTTTTTTTATGGCCGCACGCCGTCGATCGAGAAACTGCCTGGAGATTGCCATGGCTTTCCAATCGACCCGTGACCCGGCGCAGAGCCGCCTTTTTCTGCTCACCGGCATTCTCTTCATTTCGTATCTCTGCGTGGCCATGCCGCTGCCGATTATTCCGGTCTACGTGACCGGGCAGTTGGGGCTCGGCAATGTCTGGGCCGGCCTTGGCGTCGGCGTCGCCTTTTTCGCCACCATCGCCACCCGGGGATACGCCGGCAGCCTGTCGGACCGGAACGGGCCGAAGGTTGCGCTGGCGCGCGGACTGGCCTTCTACGTGGCGGGGGCAGCGATCACCGCCGTCGCCGGTCTTCTTTTTCAGACGCCACTGATCGGCTTCCTGGTCCTGCTCGCGGGCCGGTTGCTTCTCGGCTTGGGCGAGAGCCTCGTCGGCGTCGGCGTCATCGCCTGGGGAGTCGGCCTCGTCGGTCCGGCCCGGTCGTCTCGCGTTCTGGCGCTGATCGGCGCCGCCATCTACGGCGCCTTTGCCGTCGGCGGCCCGATCGGCGTTCTGTTGTTTGACCGGCTCGGTTTCGCCGGCGCGATGGCGGTCAGCGCGTTTCTGCCGTGCGTCGGACTGCTGGCGATCTGGCGCATGGACGGCATCGCCGCGCATGCCGCCGCCGCGCGCCCGCCGTTCTGGAAAGTGATCGGCAAGATCTGGTGGCCCGGCGCGATCGTCGGCCTTCAAGGCATCGGCTTTGCCGCGATCGGTGCGTTCTTCGTTCTCTACTTTCTCGACCGGCACTGGAGTTATGCCGGGCTCGGGCTGACCGCCTTCGGTGGTGGCTTCGTTCTGGTCCGCGTGCTGTTTGGCCACCTGCCGGATCGCATCGGCGGCTTGCCGGTGGCGATCGGCTCGCTTGCGGTCGAGGCCATCGGCCAGGCGTTGATCTGGAGCGCACCCGATCCGGTCTTCGCGCTCGCCGGCGCATTCTTGACGGGGCTCGGATGCTCGATGGTTTTTCCGGCGATGGGCCGGGAGGTCGTGCATCTTGTCGAACCGCATTTGCGCGGCACGGCCTTGAGCGGCTTCACGGCATTTCAGGATCTTTCGTACGGCCTGACCGGCCCCGTGGCCGGGCTGCTGGCCGACCGGGCCGGCTATGACAGCGTCTTTCTGGTCGGAGGCGCGGCGGCCACAACGGGATTGCTGGTCGCGCTTTACCTGCGGGCGAAGTTCAGTGCCGCGCGTTCCGCCTAGACGACGTGAGCGGGCGCCAGCGGGCAGGGGCCGGCATCGGCCAGTTCGATCTGGAATGTCGGGTGGCGGATTTTGAAGCGGTGCTCGAGATCGTGCGACACGCGCGCGATGAAGGCGTCGCCCGGATGGCCTTGCGGCATGACGAGATGGCAGGTGAGCGCGTTCTCGGTCGTGCTCATCGCCCAGATGTGCAGGTCGTGAATACTGACGACGCCCGGCAGCGTCTCGAGATAGCCGCAGACGTCGGACGGCTCGATCGCCGCCGGCACGGCGTTCATCGTCAGTTGCAGCGACTCGCGCAGTAGGCCCCATGAACTCCAGACGATGACGGCGGAGACGAGCAGGCTGACCAGCGGGTCGATCCAGTTCCAGCCGAATACAAGAATGACGGCGCCGGCCAGCACCACGCCGGCGCTGACCGCGGCATCGGCGACCAGATGCAGGAAGGCGCCGCGGACGTTGAGATCACCTTTGCGGCCGGCCATCAGGAACCAAGCCGACACGCCGTTGACGGCGATGCCGAGCGCGGCGACCACCATGACGGTGAGGCCCGCGACTTCGCCCGGATCGGCAAAGCGCCGGATGGCTTCCCAGGCGATGGCGCCGGTGGTCACCAGCATCATCACGGCGTTGATCAGCGCCGAGAGGATGGAGGCCGAGCGCAGGCCATAGGTGAAACGCTCGGTCGGTTGTTGGCGCGCCAAAACATGCGCGCCCCAGGCCAGCACCAACGCAAGCGCGTCGCCGAAATTGTGCCCGGCGTCGGCCAGAAGCGCGATGGAATGCGCCGACAGGCCATAGATGACCTGCACGACGACCAGTCCGAAGTTCAACGCGGTCGCGATGGCAAAGGCGCTGCCGAAATCGGCCGGCGCGTGGCTGTGGCCCAATCCGTGTGCGTGAGAATGATCGTGGTCGTCGTGGTCGTCGTGGTCGTGATGATGGTGGGCCATGTGCGTTATATGGGCGCGAAGCGCCCTGTTACACAATCACGCGTTTCATCTGTGTTTGCCGCTGTCGTTTCGCCGGCGCAGCGGGCCGAAACAGTTACCGGAGTAGGGGCAAAAAAATCGGGACTAATCCACAGCGGCCGTATACATCGCGGACGGGAACGCGCATGGTGATTTTCGAAAATCTCATTCAGCAAAGTTCCTGTGTCATGACCATTCCCTTCACCCAGCATTTCGACGCCCGCTTGCCCGCGGTGGCGCGCCCTGTGCGCATCACTTCGTTTTACGACGCGCAGGTGTTCACGCGCCGCTGGGTGATCCGCGACAAGGACCCGACGCTCAAGGTGCTGCTGCGCAAGCTGGAAAAAGCCAACAGCGCCGTGTTGATTGAGGAAGCCATGGGCACCTTCAAGCAGGAACTCTCGGTGCGCGCGCTGCTGCCGACGGAGACGCTGTAACGCGGCCGCCGTCATTGACCGCGTCTTTACCGTGTCGGGGTGCGCCACCGGCCCATGGTCACCAGAACGGCGATGTAGATCAGCAGCACGACGCCGAAAGCCGGAATCCAGTTCTGGCCGGACATTCCCAAGAAGTGCCAGTCATCCAGCATCCAATCCAGCACGGCGCGCAATCCTTGAAGCTGACGGCTCACGTTGTCACGCGAGTCTAATCCCGGCTTCGCTTATTCTTCCGTAAATTGCGAATAAAATACCGCGCGCCGCGCGGCAAGGCTGCGATGGTTAGCAATTGCTAACGGCGGCCTTCGTCTTTCGATGATCAGTTTCACGATCGGCTAAACCGGCGCGTGTATTCTTCGCGTGTGGCCTAGTTCATCACCACGGCAACCGGTCGCGCGAAAGCGCGGGGCGCCGACGGAGGATCATATGAATAGCGGCGACGACAGAGAAACGCGCGGGTCCGAGGTGGCCGAGCCGGTCGAACGGCGTACGTTATCGCGCCGCCGCACGCTGAAGGCCGGCAGCATCCGTTTCAACCGCGCCGCCAGCCTCGACTGCCGCGTGCGCAATTTGTCGGAGGCCGGCGCCATGCTTGAAGTCGCCGGGCAGGTCGGCATTCCGGACGAATTCGTGCTGGTGATCGAATCGGACCATCTGAGCAAGCCTTGCCGGGTGATCTGGCGCACCGCAACACGGCTCGGCGTGGTGTTTACCGGCTGATGCCCTGATACCGCCGGATGCCCCCAGCGCTGCCGGATTTACATATAAAGTATTGAATGTACGGCGGCTTTTGGCCGGTAAGCACGCCCGCGGCCGGCTGCCGCACCCTGTGGCCAAGCCGCCACACCCCCTGAAGTTGCGTGCAAATCACACGGCAGAGCGGGATTCCGCCGTGTGGAAAGATTGCCGCCTGCTCACAGACTCGTCACGATGGTGCGGAAGCAAGCGCCAATTCGCATAAAGGCGCGGCAACCGGGGGCTGTACCATCATGTCGTATCGTAGTCTGAAGTCGGTTTTGTTGGCCTGCAGCGGCGCCGCCGTATTGCTCGCCGCAACCACCGCCGCCAACGCCGGCGGTTTCGCGCTTCGCGAACAGAGCGCCTATGGCCAAGGAACGTCCTTCGCCGGCGTCGCCGCGGGCGGCTCGTTGTCCTCGATGTTCTGGAACCCGGCTACCGTCACGCAGACGGCCGGCCTTCAGAGCGAATCCGTCCTGAGCGGCATTCTGCCGTACGCCGCCAACACGGTCGGCGCGCCGAGCACGCTGGGCGCGTTCGGCGGCACCGGCAATGTCGGCCACTCGGCGCTGGTGCCTTCGAGCTACTATTCCTGGCAGTTCAATCAAAAACTGTGGCTCGCGCTTTCGGTCAACGCGCCGTTCGGGTTGACGGAAACGTTCCCCGACGTGTGGGCCGGGCGCGACTACGGCGCGGGCGGCTCGCACCTCAACACCTACAACGCGACGCCGACCATCGCCTACAAGATCAATGATTGGATCAGCGTCGGCGCCGGCGTTCAGATCCAATACGCCCAAGCTGCTTTCACCAAAGGTATCGGCGCGACGCCGACCGTGCAGGCCGGTGTTGACGGCGCCGGCTGGGGTTACGGTTTCACCGCCGGTCTGACCTTGACGCCGACACCGACGACGACGATCGGCTTAGGTTATCGCTCGGCGATCAACCAGAAGATCAACGGCACGCTGGCCATTCCCGGTGGCGTTCCTTTCAACCAGCCGTTCTCGACGCCCGGCTCGGTCAACACCACGCTTAATCTGCCGGACGTCGTCAGCCTCGGCCTGCGGCAGAAGCTGACATCGCAGTGGACCGGTATGGCGACGGTTTAATGGACCAATTGGAGCCGTATCGGCACGGCGAACGTGCTGCAGCCCAACGGCTTGCCGGCATTGGTGCTCAACGGTTTGGGCGGCGGCGCGGTGACCATTCCGTTCCAGTACAAGGACGGCTGGTTCTTCTCGCTCGGCGCCGAATATCAGTGGGACCCGAAGATCGCGCTGCGGGCCGGTATCGCTTACGAAAAGTCGCCGATTAGCGATGACGTCCGCATTCCGGTTCTGCCCGACAATGACCGCTTCTGGCTTTCGGGCGGCTTCACGTACAAATATTCGGAGAAGATCTCGTTCGATTTCGCCTACTCCCATATTTTCGTGAAGAGCACGCCGATCAGCATCGTCAGCGCGGCCAATCCGTCGTTCAACGGCGCGGTCGCTTATACCGGCTCGGTCGACTCGCACATCGACATCGTCTCGGTGGCGCTCAAGTATCGCTGGGACGATCCGGCGCCGGCCCCGACCAAGGTTGGCTACTTCAAGGCGAAGTAACGCCAATCGATCTGACAATTAAAAAGGCCGGCAGCGATGCCGGCCTTTTTTCTATGCGCTCGCCGGGCACATCAGAACGCGCCGGGGAACTTGCCGCCGTCGATCAGCAGGTTCTGGCCGACGATGAAGCCCGCCTGCGCCGAGCACAGGAAGGCGCAGGCCGCGCCGAATTCCGCCGGGTCGCCGAAGCGCCGCGCCGGAATGCTGGCGATGTGGTCGGCGGCGACCTGGGCGATGCTCTTGCCTTTGGTTTCGGCCACCTTGCTCAAATTGCCGCGCAGCCGGTCGGTGTCGAACTGGCCGGGCAGCAGATTGTTGATCGTGACGTTCTTGTCGGCGGTGGTGCGCGCGATGCCGGCGAGGAAGGCGGTCAGACCCGCGCGCGCGCCCGACGACAGATCGAGCCCGGCGATCGGCGCCTTGACCGCGCCCGAGGTAATGTTGACGATGCGGCCGAAGCGGCGCGACAGCATCGGCTCGATGGCCTTCTGGATCAGTTCGATGGCCACGATCATGTTGGCGGTGACGCCCTCGAGCATTTGCGCGCGGCCCAGTTCGCGGAAATCGCGCATCGGCGGGCCGGCATTGTTGTTGACCAGAATGTCGGGCTGCGGGCAGGCGGCAAACAGCGCCTTCTGGCCTTCCGGCGTGGCAACGTCGGCGACGACGGGGATGATTTTCGCGCCGGTCAGGCCGGCGATTTCACCGGCCGTGGCGTTCAGCGTCTTGGCGTCGCGGCCGTTGATGACGACCTCGCAACCGGCTTCGGCCAGAGCGCGCGCGCAGGCTTTTCCGAGACCGCGGCTCGACGCGCAAACGATGGCCTTACGGCCGGCAATTCCAAGATCCATTGGGTTTCCTCTGCTGTGACGTTTTCTTGACACGAGTGTTAGTGGCCCCGCCACACGCGTCAAGGGCGCCCTATTTGGGAGAGTGAAGAAGAAGGGTGCTGTCGCCGGACTGTAGCAATCGGAGCCTATGCGGGAGGTGTCCGGTAGCGCTTTGATTCGGAGGCCCTCATGTCACGCACGCCGCAACGCGACCCCAACAGCCAGGTGATGGAAAAGGCCTACGCGCATTGGGCGCCGATCTACGACGCCTTGTGCGGGCCGGTGTTCCTCAACGGCCGGCGCGCGGCGGCGCAGGCTGCGAAATTTGCGGCGCGCGCGGCCGGCGGGCAAATCCTGGA
>CAITEM010000407.1 GCA_903891395.1 uncultured Hyphomicrobiales bacterium
GTGGCGCCGTTCCTCGAGGGCGTCGACTGGGACCTGCATCCCGGCGCGCTGGCCACGCATGGCAACTGGCCGGTCACGACCAAGTTCGAGTTCATCTCGGTGGGCTACAATCGCCTGCCGCTGGTGCGCGAGGCCTGCGAGAGCGGCAAGTACAATGCGATCGTGCTGCTGGGCGGCGGAGACCCGGGCTACCTGGAAGCGCGCGAGATCGGCCACAAGCACCGCATCCCGATCTCCACCTCGGCGCTTGCACAGATACATCTCGCCGGCTTGCTCGTCACCAAGTTCTCGATTATCGACATCGCCGAGACGCACAACATGCAGATGTCTCACCTGGTGGTGCAGTACCGCATGACCGAACGCTGCGCCTCGATCCGTAACGTCAACTTCCCGCTGCCCAGCCCCAATCATCCGAACGACAGGCCGATCACGCTGGAGCGCGACCGCGCGGTGCAGAGCGGCACGTCGGACATGCTGGAAGCGGCCGTGACGGAATCGATTGCCGCGATCGAGGAAGACGGCGCCGAGGTGATCCTGCTGGGCTGCTCGGCGGCCTTCTGGATGCAGCCGCTGCTGCAGAAGCGGCTCAATGAAATCGGCTGGGACGTGCCGGTGCTGGAAGGCGCGCGCGCCGCCATTGAGGTCGCCAAGACGCTGGTCGATCTCGGCGTCGATGCCAGCGGTCTCGCTTTTCCCGGCGAGCGGCCCGCCAAGTGGCGCCGCAAGAAGACATTCTAGCGTAAAGAGGATCGGTCCATGATCAGCAAGCGTCGCCTGCTCGCGGCTTCCACGTCGCTCCTACTGATGGGCCCGTCAGCGGCGAGAGCGCAGGCGAAATATCCGTCGGATCCCATCAAGCTCGTCGTGCCGCGCGCGCCCGGCGGCGGTACGGATGTACTGGCCCGCGTCCTGGCGCCCACGCTCGAGAAGAAGCTCGGTGTTCCGATCATCGTCGACAATCGGCCTGACGCGACGGCTGTGCTCGGCGCCGGAATCGTCGCCAAGGCCAAGCCCGACGGCTACACGTTCCTGGCGTCGGACAATTCATTCTACCAGAACCCCGCGATCCTCGAATCGCTGCCCTACGACACGATCAAGGACTTCACGCCGGTCACCATGATCGCGCAGGGGCCGGTGATCCTGATCGTGCATCCCGACGTGCCGGCGAAGAACCTGTCCGAGCTGATTGCGCTGGCCAAGACCACGCACCTCACCTTCGCCTCGGGCGGCATCGGCGCGTCGACGCACCTGGTCGGCGTGATGGTCAATCTCAAGGCCGGCATCGACATCCAGCACATCCCGTTCAAGGGATCGGGGCCGGCGTTGATCGCGCTGCTGGGCGGCCACGTGTCGATGCAGTACGGCGGCATCAGCTCGGCCGCGCCCTACGTCAAGGATGGCAAGGTGCGCGCCATCGCCGTCACCGGCGATCATCGCGATCCGTCGATGCCCGACGTGCCGACGTTGCAGGAAAGTGGCTTGAAGGGCGCCGACGTTGCCAGCATCTGGGGCCTGCATGCGCCACCGGGAACGCCGATCGAGCGCCGCCGTCTGGTGCGCGATGCCGTGGTCGCCGCGATGCAGGAGCCCGAAATCCTGAAGAGCCTCGCCGAGCGCGGCTACGAGCCGATCGGCAACACGCCCGAGGAGCTTCAGGCGCAGACCGTGACGCTGGTGAACCAGTGGATCGAAGTCGGCAAGACGGTGAACCTGAAGGAATAGAACGTGAGAGGAGAGTCGTCATGAACAGCACGTCACCGTCCGGCGCCGTCGCACATCTTTCCAATCCTCTGAGCGCGGCCTACGACCTCGGTCACACCGCGATGTTCGCCTGCAAGGCCGACCCGCGCTTCCATTATTGCCTCTACGTGCCGCCCGAGGTGAAGGACGGCGTAGCCGTCGACCTGCTGGTAGCGGTCCATGGCAGCAGCCGCGATTCCTTCCTCGAGTTCCGCAACGGCTTCGCACCGTTCGGCAAGTGGAACCGTGTCGCCGTGCTCTGCCCGATCTTCCCGATCGGCCCGCTCGGGGACGGCGAGCGCA
>CAITEM010000408.1 GCA_903891395.1 uncultured Hyphomicrobiales bacterium
CACGTAACGCGGAATGTAGAGTTTCTCGCCGCCGTAATCGCGCATCGGCTCCTGCTGGAGGCCGGCGTCGAGCGACAACATCACCGGCCCATAGGGCGGTGTCATCGCGGTCTTGTACATGCGCACCATCGACTGCGCGAAATGCTGCGGCGACACCGGCGTGTCGTCCCACTTGGTGAAGTCGCGCACCAGCGCGTTGATGTCCTGCGCGGAATGGAATGTCGGCACGCCCGGTGGGCGATGCGCGGCGTCCAGGTCGTTGCCGCCGATGACGATCACCGGCACGCGGTCGCACCAGGCGTTGTAGATGCCCATCGTCGCGTGCTGCAGGCCGACGGTGCCGTGCACCAGCGTCATCAGCGGCTTGCCGGATGCCTTGAAGTAGCCGTGCGCCATGCCGACGGCCGACTCTTCGTGCATGCAGGTGAGGAATTCCGGCTGCTTGTTCTGGCCGTAATCGATGATCGATTCGTGCAGCGCGCGGAAACTCGACGCCGGATTGCACGGCAGATATTTGATGTCGAGCGTCTTGATGACGTCGACCATGAAGTCGGAGCCGGGCTTGCCGCCTTCGTGCTTGATTTCCGGCGGCGTGCCGGTTTCGGCGGCGGCCATCTTGGCCGTCGGCGGCAAAGCGGAAGGCCGCGGCGGCGCAGCCGGCGTTTCCGCCGATGTTGCGGCATTGGCGCCGGACGCGGACGTTACCGCCGCGCCGGCAACCGCCACGCCTGTCAGGAATTTGCGTCGATTGAATTCGGGCTGCGCATCGTCGCGTGCCAAATCTTTAGGTGCCATACCGGTCTCCTGTCGCTTCCAACCCAGATGCCGCACGTGCCCGGACTTGTCGGGCGCGCGGCTTGTTGCCGGGATGGTAGTGCAGAGACCGGCTCGCCGCTACGGGCGAGCCTGTTCTTTTATTCGCACGATATGTGCGGACAACATTTCCGCATTGCGGCCGTGGATATCAGCGAACCGGCGGCAGCGGCTGTGCCGAGACGGCACTGCCCGCGGTCGCGCCCTGCTTCGGCGGCGGCGCCATCGGATTGGCGGCTTCCGGCGCGGCGCCGGAATTTGCCACAGTGTCGGGAGCCCGGCCCGGCAGCACGACGACGCGCGTACCGACTTGGACGCGGCTGAACAGATCCTCGACGTCTTCGTTGAGCATGCCGACGCAACCCGACGACACGTAGTGGCCGATGGTCGATGGTTGATTGGTGCCGTGGATTCGGTACAGCGTCTTGCCGAGATACATCGCGCGGGCACCGAGCGGATTACCGTTTCCGCCCGCCATGAAGCGCGGCAGATAAGGCTGACGTTCGATCATCTCGGACGGCGGGAACCAGTCCGGCCATTCCTTCATGCGGCTGATGCGCTCGGTGCCGGTCCAGGTGAAACCGTCGCGGCCGACGCGCACGCCGTAGCGCATCGCCTTGCCGCTACCGAGCACGAGATAGAGATAGGTGTTCGCGGTATCGACGATGATGGTGCCGGCCGGCTCCTTGGTCGAATAGTCCACCAGTTGCTTTTGCAAATTCGGCGGCAGCTCTTTCGGCGCGCCGATTTCCGGCTGGTCCTCAGGCGGCAAAGCAGCAGCGGTCGCGGGCGCGGGCGAGCCGGCTGCAGGTCCGGGACCGGCGGCGGGCGCGGTCGAACCCACGGAACCCGGCGGACGCATCACAGGCTCGTTGCCGGGGGGCGGCGTGTTGCCCGGTTGAGCGTCGAGCTGATGGCCGGACTGCGGCGGGAGGGAATCGGGCGCAATATTGCTCGGATAGCCGGGCTGCTGCGCCTGGCTGAACAGAGGTCGGCGCGGCGGGATAACCGGCGCGTCATCCTCCTCTTCGTCGTCCATGTAGCCAGGCGACGGCAGGCGTTCGTCCTGGTAGACCCCCGGCGGCGGCGCGGCGCGATAATAGGGCTCCGGCGCCGGACGGTAGGTTTGCGCGTCCGCAGCGATCAACGGAACGGCCGAAAGGGCCGTACCCGCCAATAGAAAAAGCCCAAAACGTCGGATCATATTTTCTCACCTGTCGGAGCGGGGCGCGGCAAATAGCCGCCAAACCATGCCTTGGATTGCCTTGGGATGAAGGCACATTCAAGACAAGATTGGGGCTGGCGGCCGCCTGAGCGATAACTGTGGCGTGAACGCCGCAGATCGATGCCCGCCCCGGCAGCCGCCCCCGCAAGTCAGGCCTTTTTGCCCTCCTCCGCCAGCACCTTTTTGGCGACACGATGGGCGTCAACCGCAGCCGGAAAGCCGCAATAGACGGCGATTTGCCGTAAAATCGCGGCCAGCTCCTTTTCGGTGACTCCGTTGCGCAAGGCGCCCTTAAAATGCGCCTCGAATTCGTGCATGCGGCCCAAACAGGCAATCATGCCCAGGTTGAGAATGCTGCGGTCGCGGGGTTTCAGGGTGTCATCGCCCCAGACCGCCCCCCAGCAATATTCGGTCAGTTGCGACTGGAATTCTCGGTTGAAGTCGTCGGTATTGGCGACAGCGCGGTCGACATATTCGTCGCCGAGCACCTTGCGCCGCATCGCCATGCCGCGATCGTAGATGGCCTTGTCCATGTTGTGTTTCCTCCGGTGGGTCCACCCGGCTCCTGGCCGGTTGCCGGGATGTTGACAGCAAATGACCGATCCCGTCCATTCACCGCCGGCAAGGAAACGGCGATGGAAGTAGCAATTATCGGTGGTGGAATTTGCGGCCTGTCGCTGGCGCTCAACCTGCGCCAGCGCGGCATCGTCGCCCGCATCTACGAGCGCGCGGCCGAGATCAAACCGCTCGGCGTCGGCATCACGCTGCTGCCGCATGCGATGCGCGAGTTCACCGCACTCGGCATCGGCGACGAACTGTTCAAGGCCGGCATCGAGAACCGCGAAAGCGCGTTTTTCAACCGCTTCGGCCAGCTCATTTACAAAGAAAAGCGCGGCAAGTTCGCCGGTTATCAGTATCCGGAAGTCGGCATCCACCGCGGCACGCTGCATCTCACGCTGTACGAAGCGGCCAAGGCCAAACTGCCGGCCGGCGCTATTGCGCTCGATCACGATTGCGTCGGCGTCGACCAGGACGACGGTGGCGTCACCGTGCGCTTCAGTAACCGCGACAGCCTGCGCGCCGACGTGGCCATCGCCTGCGACGGCATCAACTCGCCGATCCGCAAACAGTTTTATCCGCGGGATAAATTGGCTTTCGCCGGCATCAATACCTGGCGCGGCGTCACCCGCCGCAAGCCGATCCTCGACGGCCGGACGTATATGCGCGTCGGCTCGATCCGCACCGGCAAGATCGTGATCTACCCGATTGTCGACGACGTCGACGGCGACGGCCGGCAATTGGTCAACTGGATGGCCGAGATTCAGGGGGATTCACCCGACCAGAACGACTGGAACAAGCCCGGAAATCTTGCCGATTTCCTCTCGATCTACGAGAACTGGCGCTTCGACTGGCTCGACGTGGGGCAGTTGATCCGTGACGCCGACCAGATCCTGGAATACCCGATGGTAGACAAGGACCCGATCGATACCTGGACGTTCGGCCGGGTGACGTTGGCGGGCGACGCGGCTCACCCGATGTATCCGCGCGGCTCCAATGGCGCGGCGCAAGCCGCCATCGACGCGCGGACACTCGCCGAATTGCTGCGCAGCAATTCCGATCCGCGCGACGCGCTGAAGGCCTATGAAGCGGCGCGGGCGCAGCCGGCGGCCAAGGTCGTGCACACCAACCGCGAGTTTCCGCCCGATTTCATCAACATCAAGGTCGAGGAATTGGTCGGTGACCGGCCGTTTGACGACCTCGACCAGTTCATCACCCAGGACGAGTTGAAGGACCTGTCCGAGAACTACAAAAAAATTGCCGGCTTCGCGCTCAGCGACATTTCGGCGCGGCAGGGCTAAGCGCCTTATTTTTTTGCTAAAATAAACAACAGCTTAGCGGGAACACGCGTGCCTTGGGCGGTGTTCTTTATGGTAGCCCGCACCACAGGTTTCCATGGCCACGCCCGTTCATCCATTGAAACAGCGAAGGACTATGGACGGGCCATGCGGATGTCGGCATTCAAGCCTCAATGGATGACAGTGACGACGTCAATGATGTGGCGCTCATGGCCCGGGTCGCGCGCGGTGACGAACTGGCCTTTCGCCAGCTCTCCCGCCGCCATTTGCCAGCCATGGTCGGTCTTGCCCGCCGCGTTCTTGGTAATGCCGCCGACGCCGAAGACGTTGCGCAGGAGGCCATGCTCCGTGTCTGGACCCATGCGCCGCGCTGGCAGCCGCTGGCAGCCTTCCGCACCTGGCTCACGCGCGTCGTGGTCAACCTTTGCCTCGACCGCAAACGGCGTGCCCCTTGGGTGGCGCTCGAGGCCGCCGGCGAGATCGTCGATCCGACGCCCGGCGCCACCGCAATCGCAGAACAGAGCGAACGCGAGCGGGCGCTCACCGCGGCCATCGCCGAACTGCCCGACCGCCAGCGCACCGCGATCATCCTCACCTATACAGAGGGCATGACCAATGCACAGGTCGCCGACGCACTCGGCACTTCGGTTTCGGCGGTGGAGACCTTGCTGATACGCGGCAAACAAAACTTGCGCGCCAAACTTGGCGGGATGATCGACGGGGATGAAAAATGACCGGGCCCATGAACAACGATAAATTCGAACGGCTGCTCGAAACCACGTTGAAGCCGCGCGAGCCGGCGCGGCAAGCCGACCGGCTTGCCGCCGACCGCGTATTCAATCGTCTGAGCGGTCCTTTGCCGCGGCAGAGTTTCGCGCTGTGGCGCCTGCCTTCGGTATTGCTGGACTGGAAGTTTGCACCGGCCTGGCCGCGTGTCGCCGCGCTCGCGACCTGTGCCGCGCTGGGCTTCATCATCGGCATGATCGGTCTGGACCGTCAGGTGGACACCGCCGATGCGGCCTTGGCTTATGTCAGCCGCGCCGACCTCGGCGGCGTGGTGTTCGAGGCCGAGCCGGTGCGGGGAACAAAGCCATGAGCACCCTGCAGCTTTCTCCGTCCGCCATCGCAAACAGTCCGTCACGCTGGCTGCTGCTCGGCTCGCTCGCGCTCAACCTGTTCTTCGTTGGTATCGCGGTAGCGATGGCAGTACGGGCGCCGTCGCCGCCGCCGTGGGACCGGAACGTATTCGTTCGTGTCGATCGGCTCGCCGCCAGCCTGCCACCAGCCGACGGCGATCTGCTGCGCGGACAGATCAAAGCGGGCACCGCCGCCATCGAAGACACCCAAGCCAGATATCGAACCGCGCAGGATGGAATCCGCAGCATGTTGCGTCAGGAACCGTTCGATACCGCTGCGCTGCAAGCCGCTATGGCGGCGACCCGCGCCGCGCGACAGAACTTCGATCAGACGATCCAGGGAGTCTTTGCGCACGCCGCGTCACAGATGTCGCCGGCTGGCCGCCGCGCCTTGGCCGACTGGCCTCCGGGCCGAAAAACAGCGGGTACTAGCCAGCAATAATTCAAGTCTGTGGTCCGTTTCTAGGCTAGTTTGCGGTTCTCGTGGCGGTCGTTTTTGAAAGTGTTTGTTATGCGTAGCGGTTGTTGGCTGGGGCGGGTTGGAACTTGTGCGGGCATGCGGCCGTTGCGGTCCATGCTCGTGGGATTAGGCCTCATGCTGCCTCTGGGCGGATGTCTGCTGACCGACAAGCCCGAACCCGGGCTCGACATTCCGCAGGCCTATGACCGCGCGTCAAAGAACCCTTCGATCGCCGAAGCCGTGCTGCCGCCGCTCGACTGGTGGCGCAGCTTCCG
>CAITEM010000409.1 GCA_903891395.1 uncultured Hyphomicrobiales bacterium
CCAGAACTACGCGCTCTATCCGCATATGAGCGTCTACGAGAACATGGCCTACGGCCTGAAGATCCGGAAGCTGCGCAAGGCCGACATAGACGCGCGCGTGCGCAAGGCCGCCAAGATCCTCGAGCTCGAGCCGCTGCTGCAGCGCCGGCCGCGCCAGCTCTCGGGCGGCCAGCGCCAGCGAGTCGCCATGGGCCGCGCCATCGTGCGCGAGCCGGCGGTGTTCCTGTTCGACGAGCCGCTCTCCAACCTCGACGCCAAGCTGCGCGTGCAGATGCGGCTGGAGATCAAGCGCCTGCAGCGCGAGCTTGCCGTCACCTCGATCTACGTCACCCACGACCAGGTCGAGGCCATGACCCTGGCCGACCGGCTGATCGTGATGAATGCCGGCGTCGCCGACCAGATCGGCACGCCGATGGATGTCTACGACAAGCCGGCCTCGGTCTTCGTCGCGGGTTTCATCGGCTCGCCGGCAATGAATTTCCTTGCCGCCAAGGTGGGCGCCAACGGCCGCTCGGTCGAGCTCGCCGGCATTGGCGACACGCGCATCTCGATGCAGCTCCTCTCGACAGTTCCGGCCGCCGCCGGCAGTCCGGTGACGGTGGGACTGCGGCCCGAGCATTTTGTGCCGACCGATCATGGCGCTCTGGAACTCGAAGTCGATCTGGCCGAGCCGCTGGGCGCCGACACCCTGCTGCACGGCCGGTTCGGGCATGCCCGCGAACTGGTGACCGTGCGCTTGCCCGGCAATGTGCCGGCCAAGCCGGGGGAGAAAAGGCGCTATGCCGTCTCGCCCGAGCGCCTGCATCTGTTCGATGCGCAGACCGGCAAGCGCTTGGCCGGCACTTAGCCTGCATATGCGGGAGCGATTCTTAGTCCGTGACTCCGCACTGTTAATATCGTAATAACTCCATTAATATATCTCTAATATAATATATTATTGATGGAGATCCGGTGGCTGTCGCTCGTTCGCGTCGTCTGGAAGTTCAGGGTTTAGCGCAAGCAAAGGCGCAGCGTCTGCTCTTCGTGGCGATGCTGAGCGCTCTTCTTTGCGGCATTGCCTCGCCTTCACGGAGCGCCGACGAGCCGCGCCGCAGCCTGCCGCTGCCGGCCAATCCCGAGATCGCCCGGCAAGCCGCCGAGCGGATGCTGGGCAGCCCCGACGGAGACGCCCGGGAACGCGGCCAGATGCTTTACACGCGCCGGCTCGGCGGCGACATCGTCGTCACCGGCTCGTTGCGCGATTCCGCCGACGGTGCCGGCATTCCTGCGGCGACCGTCGTCGAGGCGGCACATGCTTTCGGTACCGTGGTCGACCTCGAGCGCGATGCGCGCGACGGCGACCGCCTTTACGTAAGCTACGAGCAGGGCTTCACCGCCGCCGGAAATCCGGTCGGCGTGCCGAAGCTGCTGTGGGCGGAGTTCCAGCCCGCGAACAAGCCCGCGATCGGCGTCCACCGGTTACGCCCGGCCGATGGAGCCGAGCAATTCTGGCTGGCCGACGGCCAGGGCACGGCCGCGCCGCGGCTCCGGATGCCGGTCGATTCGGTGGTCGTCTCTTCTCCCTTCGGCATGCGTGACAACGCGACCAACGACATTTCCAAGCCGCTCTTTCCGACGGGCTCCGTTCCGACCGCGACCGCGCGTCCCGTGAAGTCCGGCTCGTTCTATGCGCCGACCTCTTCTTCGAACCGCATCGGTGGCCGCCTGGACGATCGCGTCGACGGCCCGATCGGCCGCATCGAGCCGATCGGCGGCCGTGTCGCGGCGATCGGGGGCTCGAGCCGCCGATCACGTCCGAGCGCATCGGC
>CAITEM010000410.1 GCA_903891395.1 uncultured Hyphomicrobiales bacterium
CCAGTACTTCGACGCCGTGCGCCAGCGAACGGACCTGCCGGTTGATCGGCACGCCGCCAATGGCGAGCGCGACGCTGAGCGGCCGCATGTGCCGTCCATAGGCGCGGAAACTCTCGGAGATCTGGCCGGACAATTCGCGGGTCGGCGACAGCACCAGCACGCGGCAGGATTTCTTCTCCGGACGCAGGCGCTTGGTGGTGAGATGGTTGAGGATCGGCAGCGCGAAAGCCGCGGTCTTGCCGGTGCCGGTCTGGGCGATACCGATGACATCGCGGCCCTGAAGGGCGGTCGGAATCGTCTGAGCTTGGATCGGCGTGGGGGTTTCGTATTTCTCTTCGGCAAGGGCGCGAAGAATCGGCTCAGCGAGGCCGAAGTCGGTAAATTGAGTCAAAGAGGCTCTTTTCTATATGGCGAATCGGCCGATCCGCTTCTGGCGAAGCGACGGAATCGCGGGGTTCTAAAGACATCCCGCGTGGCCAGGGTTGTCGGCTGGTTAGAGAAGCGAAAGAGGCGGGGCGAAAATCGTTTGAAAGAGTTTTCGTGCACGCAGCCCGCAAACCCGAGACCGGGTCTTTCATCCGCACCGGTCATATGACAGGTGGTTGCGGTCTTTTCAAGGCACGTTTGACGGCCTTCGCCCGAAATGATGAATAAAATGAAGCTTGTGGCCGCAAAACCGGACCCTTTTCACGGGCAGGACCCCCAATAGACAATCCGTCTTGGATCGGGGAAGGTGCCCGCCCAACGCCACTTTTGCCCTTCCCGGCGAGCCGGAGCCTCTGCAATGCCGTTTCCCAGCGCCTCTCTGGCGCTTTCCCGCTTTACCGTTCTCGACCTTACCCGCGTCCGATCCGGTCCGACCTGCGTGCGCCAGCTCGCCGATTGGGGCGCCAATGTCATCAAGATCGAGACGCCGCCGCATCTGGAAAAGGGCGAAGGCCCCGGTGGCCCGCGCGAGAACGCCGACTTCCAGAACCTGCATCGCAACAAGCGCAGCATGACGCTCGATCTCAAGTCGGTCGAAGGCATGGCGGCGTTCAAGCGCATGGTCGCGAAGGCCGACGTCGTGGTCGAGAATTTCAGGCCCGACGTGAAGGACCGTCTCGGCATCAATTACGAGGACCTCAAGAAGATCAATAAAGGCATCGTGCTCGGCAGCATCTCCGGCTTCGGCCAGGACGGGCCTTATGCCAAGCGGCCGGGCTTCGACCAGATCGCGCAGGGCATGGGTGGGCTGATGTCGATCACTGGCCTGCCGGGCCAGGGCCCGGTGCGCGTCGGCATTCCGATTGCCGATCTCTGCGCAGGTCTGTTCTGTGCCATCGGCATCCTGACGGCGCTGCTCGAACGCGATGTCTCGGGCGAAGGCCAATGGGTCTCGACCTCGCTGCTGCAGGCGCAGATCTTCATGCTCGACTTCCAGGCGGCGCGCTGGCTGCAGATGCACGAAGTCGCCAAGCAGGCCGGCAACAATCACCCGACCAGCATTCCGACCGGCGTGTTCAAGACCAAAGACGGCCACATCAACATCGCCGCGACGGGGCAGGTGATGTGGGAGCGCACCTGCAACGCGATCGGCGCGCCGGAACTGATCGCACACGAGGATTACAAGACGGGCGTGCTGCGTTCGAAGAACCGCAACGCGCTGAATTCCGCGATCGAAGCCAAAACCGTCGGCAAGACCAGCGCCGAATGGATCGAGGCTTTTAACGAAGCCGGCGTGCCCAGCGGGCCGATCAACAATATCGACCAGGTGTTCGCCGACGAGCAGGTCAAACATCTCGGCATCGCGACGGACGCGAAAAAGCCCAATGGCGAAACGCAGACTTTCGTCGGTCAGCCCTTCAAGCTGTCGCGCACGCCGAGCAAGATCGTCGCCACGCCGCCCGCACAGGGCCAGCACACCGACGAAGTGCTCAAGGAGTTCGGCTTCGCCGACGCTGAAGTCGCCACTTTGCATCAGGCCAAGGCCGTTTAATCCCGAATCGTGGGAAGGACCAAGATAATGAACGTTATGACCAAGACCGATAAGATGCTGTCGCGCAAAGAGGGCAGCGTCGGCTACCTGACCTTCAACAATCCGGAGCGGCACAACGCAGTGTCGCTGGATATGTGGGAAGCCGCCTCTGGCATCCTCGAAGACTTCAAGAGCGACAAGAACATCCGCGTCGTGGTGCTATCGGGCGCCGGCGGCAAGGCCTTCGTGTCGGGTGCCGACATCTCCAAGTTCGAGAGCGAGCGTTCCAGCAAGGATGCGATCGACCGCTATAACGTCGCGGTCGATGAGGCCAACACCGCGGTCTATGAGTTCCCGAAGCCAACCATCGCCATGATCCAGGGGTACTGCATCGGCGGCGGCGTCGGTCTGGCGCTGTGCTGCGACATGCGCATCTGCTCGGACAATTCGAAATTCGGCGTGCCGGCCGCCAAGCTCGGCCTCGGTTACGGTTTCAAGGGCATCAAGAAGCTGGTCGACGTCGTCGGTCCGTCCTTTGCCAAGGAGATCTTCTACACCGCCCGTCAGTTCACCGCCGCCGAGGCTGTGACGATGGGTCTCGTCAATCGCTCCTTGCCGGAAGCCGAACTGGCAAGCTACGTCAAGAACTACGCGGAAACCATCGGCGGCAATGCGCCTCTGACGGTCGATGCGGTCAAGTTCATCGTCGGCGAGACGGTGAAGCCATCTGCCGAGCGCGACCTGCAGAAGTGCACGGATCTGGTGGCGGAATGTTTCGCCAGCAACGACTACAAGGAAGGTCGCAAGGCGTTCATGGAAAAACGCAAGCCGGCGTTCACCGGAACCTGATTGGCCGAAAGTTTGAATAAATGAGATGCCAACGCCGCTCGCGGTGTTGATACAGTGACCGCCACAAAAGCCGCGCCAAGCGGCTGGGCGAGGGAATAAAGGGGAGGATTCGCGTGGCGTCCGTTGAGTTGAAGGGTCTGACAAAGCGTTACGGCAGTACGGCGGTGGTCGACGATGTGTCGCTGCATATTGAGCACGGGAACTTGGTCTGCCTGTTGGGACCGTCCGGGTGCGGCAAGACCACCACGCTGCGCCTGATTGCCGGCTTCGTCGAGCCGAGCGCCGGTGAGATCTGGGTCGGCGATAGAATGATCTCGTCGCCTGCGGCGACGGTGCCGCCCGAACGCCGCAACATGTCGATGATCTTCCAGAGCTACGCGCTGTGGCCGCATATGACGGTCGCCGAAAACATCATGTACGGCCTCA
>CAITEM010000411.1 GCA_903891395.1 uncultured Hyphomicrobiales bacterium
ACGGCGAGATTGGGCGCGTCGCGCGCCTCGAGATAGGCGGCGATCAGGTCGTCTTTGCTTTTGAAGTGATAATACAGCGTGCGTTTGGTGAGCCCGGCCTTGTCCGCTACGGCATCGACGCTCACGCTGCGGATGCCCTCGCCGTAAAACAGCTTGGAGGCGGCTTCGACGATGCGGGCGCGGGTGTCGCTGGCGGCTTTCGGCATACCGTCATGTATACCGTATAGTGAGTATACGCAAACCGCCGTTTCATCTTTCCTGCCCGAACGATTTTGAGGAGGTGGCGGATGGCGGCCCAAGTGCTTTTCGACGTGCGCGACAATATCGCGTTGCTGACGTTCAATCGTCCGGAGAAACTCAACGCCTTAAGCTATGCCTTGATCGACGACTTGATGGCTCTGCTCGATAGCATCGAGGCGGACGCGGCGATTCAAGCGGTGATCC
This sequence comes from uncultured Hyphomicrobiales bacterium, assembly GCA_903891395.1. GTDB lineage: Bacteria > Pseudomonadota > Alphaproteobacteria > Rhizobiales > Xanthobacteraceae > Pseudolabrys. The sequence continues at coordinate 445 of CAITEM010000411.1, forward strand.
TGACCGGCGGCGGCGATCGCGCGTTCTCAGCCGGCGCCGACATCCCTGAATTCGCGGAAAGTGTCCGGGCGGGCGTCGATGTCGCCGTGCGCGACTTTGTCCGCCGCGGACAAACGATGACCGCGCGCATCGAGGCGTTCAGGAAGCCGGTCATTGCCGCCGTCAACGGCATCGCCTTCGGCGGCGGTTGCGAGATCACGGAGGCCGCGCATATCGCCATCGCCAGCAATCGCGCGATGTTCGGCAAGCCCGAGATCAATCTCGGCATGCCCCCGACGTTCGGTGGCACGCAACGGTTGCCGCGGCACGCCGGCCGCAAACGCGCGCTCGAATTGCTGCTGACCGGCGATCCGTTTTCGCCGGCGCGGGCGCTCGACATGGGCTTGATCAATCTGGTCGTGCCGCATGATGACCTCTTGAACGCGGCGCGGGCGATGGCGCGGCGTATCACGCGCCATTCGCCGCTGGCGGTGGCCAGTATTCTCGGCGCGGTGACGCGGGGCATCAACGCCACCATCGGCGAAGGGCTTCAGATCGAGAGTGAACAGTTCGCGCGGGTCGCGCCGACCCACGATCTGCGCGAGGGGCTCAGCGCCTGGATCGCGCGCCGTCCGCCGATTTATAATGGATGCTGGAGCAGGGAGGCGGACACATGATCGCTGTCATCTTCGAGTCCTGGCCGAAGCCCGGCAAGGCTCAGACCTATCTGGACATGGGCGCGGCGCTGGCTTCGCATCTCGACAATCTCGACGGCTTCATTTCGATCGAGCGATTTCAAAGCGTCGTCGATCCCGGCAAGCTGCTGGCGATTTCGTTCTGGCGCGACGAAGCGGCGGTCGAGAACTGGCGCAAGAACGACATTCACCGCGCGATCCAGTCGAAAAGCCGGGAGGCTGTGTTCGACGACTACAGGCTGCGCGTAGCGGCTGTTATTCGCGACGACACGATCTCGTCGCGTGAACAGACGCCGGGCGATAGCCGGGAGGCTCATGACTGATCGGCGCCACCGGCGCAAAAAAAAATGCCCGGCACAAGTGCCGGGCAAGTTATTGGGGGAGGTTCAGTCAGATAGAACTAGTAGACGCTGGCCGGGCGAATGGTGGCCCAGGTTTGCTGCGCCTGGCTGGTCTCGGCTGGCGCGTAAGACGCGGTCATCGACACCGGCTGCATCTGCGCGGCGTTGACCGGACGGGCCGACGGAGCGCGGGCAACGGTGGCAGCGCCGTTCATCGGCATCACGACGACTTTGGCACCGACCTGAACGCGATTGTAGAGATCGGTGACATCATCATTGGTCAGACGGATGCAGCCGCTCGACACCTGCTTGCCGATGGTGGTCGGATCGTTGGTGCCATGGATGCGGTATTCGCTCGAGCCG
>CAITEM010000412.1 GCA_903891395.1 uncultured Hyphomicrobiales bacterium
ATATCGCTGCTCTTCCCCACTTCGGCGCTGCCGCCTGCAGATGGGTTCGAGCGGTTGGGGGAGGCGCAGCCGGCCATCACCAGGATCGCCGCCACTGTCGCGGCGAGCAGACGCAAAGTCGCGCCCGCGGGCCGTAGTGAGTTCGAGTTTGTGTCTGCTCGCCGAGGGATCACGGGCCAACCTTAGCGGCGTGACGGATCCGGCTGGGGGATCGCGGCAAGCAGGCGGCGGGTAATCTGCAGTCGGCCTGATGCCCAGCGGCATTTGAATTGACGACAAGCCCGGCGGCGACGCCGGGCTTTTTGTTTGCGGGCTGCCACGTCCACCTCATTCAACTGCGACAATCTGAACGTCACATCGTTGGAATAGCTGTTGCCGCGTGGGGTTTGCTTCGCCAAGGGACGGCGTCGGGCCGTGCCCAATGGGAGGACTGCAATGACGTTAATTCGAACTGGCGCGCCGCTGGCCGCATGTCTTGCGTTATTGAGTGTGGCGCAAATTCAGCCGAGCATTGCTCAGGCGCAGCAGGCCAACATGAGCTTCTTCGTCACCAGCGCCGGTCTCGGCAAGGGTGCCGATCTCGGCGGTCTTGCCGGCGCCGATGCGCACTGCCAGGACCTCGGCAAAGCCGCCGGGGCGGGCGCCAAGACCTGGCACGCCTATCTTTCGACCCAGGGTGCCGGCGCGGTGAATGCACGCGACCGTATCGGCAAGGGTCCGTGGATGAACGCCAAGGGCGAAGTGATTGCTACGGACGTCGCGGAACTTCACGGCGTCAACAAGCTGACGAAGCAGACCGCGCTGACCGAGAAAGGCGCGATCAACAACGGCCGCGGCGACACGCCGAACAAGCACGACATCCTGACCGGCTCGCAGCCCGACGGCACGGCGTTTTCGGGCGACAAGGATATGACCTGCAAGAACTATACGAGCAGCGCGCAGGGTTCCGTCATGCTCGGCCATTCCGACAAGACGGGCCTGACCGAAGATCCGCCGGCCAAGTCGTGGAATTCGTCGCATCCGTCGCGCGGCGCGGAAGGCGGCTGCAGCCAGGCCGATCTCAAGAGCACGGGCGGCGATGGCTTGCTGTACTGCTTCGCGGTCAACTAACAGCGCGCACAAAAAGCCACGACCCATGCGGCCATCCCGGTTCAACCGGGGTGGCCGTATTTTTACGCCCAAAATCCGGGCATCGGAACTTTAGTTCCTGCACATATTACGCATGTAAGGCACGGCAGACGCGAGGTGATCGGCTATTGCATACAATTCGATTTCAGTCGCAGCGGGATTTCGTAACCGGGTGATTTTCATATAAGACGGCGGAATCGTTGAAACTGCGCTATAAACGCAGCCGGGGTTCGGGCTGATATCGATCGCAATGGCTGAAATCAATAACGCTCTGCTGCTGGCTGGCGACGCGGTGCTGTATTTCGTAGCGCTCGCCGCACTGTTGCGCGCGCGCCGCCGCATCGGGCTTGGCGCCTTCTTCTGCGCGCTCGGCGTGATGCATTTCCTGGAGACTTATCTCGCCGGCATTCTCTATGTCGCGTTGCCGTTCGGTATCGTCACATCGCCGGGCTCGACCGTGCTGTTCACCGGCAAGCTGATGATGCTGTTGCTGCTCTATATCCGCGAAGACGCGGTGGTGGTGCGTCAGCCGATCTATGGCCTGCTGTTCGGCAACGTGCTGTTGTTCGCGCTCGCCTTCGTCATGCGCCATCACACGCTGGTGGCGATGTCGGCCGGCCGCGCCGCCGATTTCGGCTTCCTCGACGAAATGGGCGCGTTGATGGTGTGGGGAACGGCGATCCTGTTCTTCGACTGCATCCTCATCATTCTGCTGTACGAGCGTTCGCGCGTCTGGCTGGGCCGTCATCGCTGGGCGCGGCTGACGCTGTGCGGCGCCGTGGTGCTGAGCATCGATCAGGTGGCGTTCTGGGCCGG
>CAITEM010000413.1 GCA_903891395.1 uncultured Hyphomicrobiales bacterium
CGGCCTCCACCTCAAGCAGCATCTTGGCCGTCAGTTGGGCCATCACCTTCTTGTCGGTAAATGCGAGGCCGCTTGTCATGGTCTGTCCTCTCGCATGATCTTATCCGAAAACCGGCTCCCACTTTTCGGGATCATGCGCTAACCCGCGACGCTGCCCCATTGCGACACGAGATTCTCGGCGCCACGCTGCGACACCGCAAAGATCGTGTAGGTCGGGTTCGAGGCGCCTTCGGTCGGAAACAGACCCGGACCCGCGACCCACAAATTCGGAATGTCGTGGGTCTGGCCGTAGCTGTTGGTGACCGAGGTGCCGGCGCCCGCGCCCATGATGGTGCCGCCGAACAGATGGATCGTCGGCATCGGCCCGCGCGCCGACCAGTATTCCTTGGCGCCGGTAGCCTTCGCGATCTCGATGCCTTCGTCGAAATTCGCGTTCCACAACGCGACCGCCTCGTCGCTGAACGAGTGCACAATCTTGGCCAGCGGCATGCCGAACTCGTCCTTGCCGTCTGCCAACTCGACGCGGTTTTCGATGTTCGGCATTTCCTCGCCGAACGCCGTCAGCCGCGTAATGCCGCGCTTGGCGCGCTGCATGAATTCGGCCAGCTTCGGCCCGAACAGATCTTGCCGCGCATTGGCAAAGCCGCCGAGATCGCTGGTCTTGAGCGCGGTGCCGGCGACGATATAGGTGCTGCCGAACCCGCCTTTGGCCTTCTGGGAGTTCTTGTCGTAGCGCTCATAGGACATGTACTGGGCGCCGACCGTGCCCATGTGGTTCTCGACGTCCTCGTCGAACATCGCCCAGGTGCCGGCGGCGTAATGGCACATCATGTATTTGCCCAGCATGCCACTTGAGTTCGCGAGGCCCTTCGGATGCTTGTCGGTAAACGAGTTGATCATTAGCCGCGGATTTTGCGCGGCCCACGCGGCGAGAATGACGACGCTCGCCTCCTGCACCTGCTTTTCCTTCTTGGCGTCGTAATACTCGACGCCGGTGACCTTCGCACCCGAGGCATCGGTGAGGATGCGCGTCACGGTCGACAGCGCCCGCACCTCGGCGCCCGCTTTGCGCGCATCGGCGAGATAGGTCACGACCGGATTGGCCAGCGCACCGATCGGACATCCGACATGGCACCAGCCGTCATAGATGCAGGCCGGGCGGCCCTTGAAGTCGACCGAATTCATGCCGACCGCGGCCGGCACCATGCGGATGCCGTTCGCTTCCAGGCCCTTCAGCCAGACGTCGCCATTGCGAAACGTCTTCATCGGCGGCATCGGATAGGCGTCGCCCTTCGGCCGCCAGATTTCCTCGGCCTTGGCGTCACCGGACACGCCGATCTCGGCCGCAACCTTGTCGTAGAACGGCGCGATGTCGGCGTAATTGATCGGCCAGTCGAGCCCCTTGCCGTATTCGCTCTTGATCTTGAAATCATTCGGCAGATAGCGCGGAAAGTTGGCGAAGTAATGCAGCGCCGCGCCGCCGACACCCCAGCCGCCCTGATAGGCATAGCCATACGGGTTTTTGCCTTCGAGCAGGAACGGAATGCCGGACGGCTTGATGCGCCGGCCCCACAGATCCGAACTGATCAGATCGGTCGTCTGCCAATCAGGACCGGCTTCGAGCAGCACGACTTTCTTGCCGGCCTTGGACAGCACTGACGCATAGAGCGAACCCGAGGCGCCTGCGCCAACAATGACGACATCGACTTTTTCGAGATTGGCCATGGCTACCACCTCTTTTCGGGTGCGATGTGCGGCATGTAGGGAATGCCAAGCGCGGCGTAGCCTTCCATCGTGCCGTAGACGACATCGACGGCATCGCTGCGCAACAGCGTGTAAACGAAAGGACCGGGCGGGCCTTGCCAGCCGTCGATCTTGTTCTGGCGCATCAGGTCGACGAAGCCGTGCTGCTCGTCGGCGGTCAGTTGCGCGAATTTTTTGTCGCCGTTTTTGGCCTGGCTCGCTTTATCCACCGCGCCGAGCGCGGCGCGATAAAAATTCGAATAAGGAGGCCGGACATTGAGGATACGGGCTTCGAGCAAAGCCTCGCCGTGCGGGATCGACAATTGCTGATCGACGAAATTGGAAATGCCGGCCTGTTTGGCGCCCGGCACCAGCGTTTCGCCCAATGCGTCCAGCGTCTGCACCTGCTCCGGCGTCAGGGTCCGGAAGGGAATGTTCTGCGCGTGCGCCTGGCGCGGCGTCAGCAGCAACTCTTTGCCGCCGACCGTGAAAGCAAGCGCGCTCAGGCCGGCGCCCTTGATCAGGGCGCGCCGTTCGATGTCCGACATCAATTCCTCCCCAGGAACGAAATGCAGCGTTATTTTTCTGTCGTTCTCGCGGCTTGATGTGCGCGTTGCCGTCTCTGGAACGAGACTAAATCCAATCTGAAATTAAATGGACGCGCAAGCGCCATCGCGCGTGCGTCCCGCATGGCGGTGCATCATCGCGCTGCAGCAATGTGCAGCAATAATCCGTATTACTTCTTCGGCAATTCCAGCCGGATGTGCAGCTCCTTGAGCTGCTTCGGCGTGGCTTCCGATGGCGCGCCCATCAGCAAGTCTTCGGCGCGCTGATTCATCGGGAACAGCACGACCTCGCGCAGGTTCTCCTCCTCCGCGAGCAGCATCACGATGCGGTCGATACCGGGCGCGATGCCGCCATGCGGCGGCGCGCCGAGCGACAGCGCGTGCAGCATGCCGCCGAACTTCGCCTTGAGCACTTCTTCGCCGTAACCGGCGATGGCGAAAGCCTTTTTCATCACCTCGGGGCGATGGTTTCGAATGGCGCCCGACGACAATTCTGTACCGTTGCAGACGATGTCGTACTGGATCGCCTTCATCGACAGGATCTTGTCCTGGTC
>CAITEM010000414.1 GCA_903891395.1 uncultured Hyphomicrobiales bacterium
CTGCGCCTCGCTGGCGACCAGGCCGACCAGGCCTTCGTCAGCCTTCAGCACGGTTTCGTGGACGGCTTCGCGCTTGAGGCCTTCGGTGGCGTATAGCTCCAGGGTTCCGTCCACGCGCAACACGTAGACAGAGCAGACCTCCGCCACCATGTTGGCGGCGATCAAAACGACCACCTTGTCGAGACGATCCTGCGCGCTGACCGGTTCCGCCATGACTTCGCGAAGCCGGCGGAGCAGCACGCGCGGACCGCCAAGCGCGCCACGCATCTTTTGATCCCTAAAAGCGGCCCCAGGAATCGACGCCTCGGCCCGCCACCTCAGGCTATAGCGAATGGGGAAGGGCGGGGGCAAGGGAAAGCCCTGCCCCGGTCCCAGAGCCGCGCTTCTTGGCTTTACCCTCCCCCTTGTGGGGAGGGTCGACGAACGCAGTGAGCCGGGGTGGGGGTGGTGGCGATGTCTTCGACCCCCACCCCGACTGCTCTCGCTATCGCTCAAGCAGTCGACCCTCCCCACAAGGGGTAGGGTAAGAAAGACGGCGCTTACACCCTGTCCAACCCGTACAGCGTGTGTAGCGTGCGCACGGCCTGGTCGGTCTGGGCGGCGTTGATCAGGACGGAGAATTTGATCTCCGAGGTCGTGATCGCGAGAATATTGATCTTCTGCTCGGACAGCGCCTTGAAGGCCTGGGCGGCGACGCCAGCATGGCTGCGCATGCCGATGCCGATGACCGAAACCTTGGCGACGTCGGTCGAGCCGTCGATGTGGTCGTAGCCGATATTGGCCTTGGCCTTCTCGATGGTCATGCGCGCGCGCTCGTAGTCGGCCGAAGGCACGGTGAAGGTGAGGTCGGTGGTCGCGCCGTCGGCCGAGACGTTCTGCACGATCATGTCGACATTGATGCTGGCGTCGGCCAAAGGCCCGAAGATCGCGGCGGCGACGCCGGGCTTGTCCTGCACGCGGCGGATCGAGATTTGCGCTTCGTCCTTGGAGAAGGCGATGCCGGTGACGACTTGCTGTTCCATGATTTCACTCTCAGCGCAAATAAGCGTTCCGGGCGGCGTCTGGTGCGGATCGATGTCTTCCGGCTTGACGAAGCTGGAGCGCACGAAGATGCGCACATTGTGCACCATGCCGAGTTCGACCGAGCGCACTTGCATGACCTAGGCGCCGAGCGAGGCCAGCTCGAGCATTTCCTCAAAGGCGATCTTGTCCATGCGGTGGGCGGTCTTCACCACGCGCGGATCGGTGGTGTAGACGCCGTCGACGTCGGTGTAGATGTCGCAGCGCTCAGCCTGGATGGCGACGGCGATGGCCACGGCGGAGGTATCCGATCCGCCGCGGCCGAGCGTGGTGATGCGGCCGGTTTCTTTGTGCAGGCCCTGGAAGCCGGCGATCACGGCCACCTGCTTGCTTTCCTCGAAGCGCTTGATCAGTTCGGCGCCGTTGACGTCCACGATGCGGGCGGAGGCATGCGCGCCGTCGGTGAGGATCGGCAACTGCCAGCCCTGCCAGGACCGCGCATTGACGCCGATGCCTTCGAGCACCAGCGCCAGCAGACCGGCGGTGACCTGTTCGCCGGTCGCCACCACGGCGTCGTATTCGCGCGCGTCGTGTAACGGCGCGGCTTCGCGGCACCAGGCCACCAGTTGGTTGGTAACGCCTGACATCGCGGAGACCACGACAGCGACGTCATAGCCGGCATCGACCTCGCGCTTGACGTGGCGGGCCACGTTGCGAATGCGGTCGAGATCGGCGACGGAAGTTCCGCCGAATTTCATGACGAGGCGAGGCATAAGATTATAGGACCTGAACGTTCCCGGAGACGGCAAAAGGCGCGTATACATACCGGCGGGGTGCCTGACCTGCAACTTTGGCCCCCGCGCCGCAAAACGCGATAAGAAATGGTCCGAATGGTGAACACGCGCGCATCCAGTATCGACAGCGCCGAGATCGAGCGCTTTTCCAAGCTGGCCTCGACCTGGTGGGACCCGCGCGGGCCGATGGCGCCGCTGCACAAGCTCAACCCGATCCGGCTCGGCTATATCCGCGACAAAGCGACGGCGCGCTTCGACCGCGACCCGAAGAAGCTCGACTGCCTGAAAGGTCTGCGCATGCTCGATATCGGCTGCGGCGCCGGCATTTTGTCGGAACCGCTGGCGCGGCTCGGCGCGACGATGGTCGGCGCCGACCCGTCGGAAGAAAACATCGCGGTCGCCAGCGCGCATGCCGACGACAACGGCGTCGACGTCGACTACCGCGCCACCACTGCCGAGGCTTTGGCCGACGCCGGCGAGACGTTCGACGTCGTGCTGGCGATGGAAGTGGTCGAGCACGTCAATGACGTGCCCGAATTCGTCGCCACCTGCGCATCGATGGTGAAGCCGGGCGGCCTGATGATCGCCGCCACCTTGAACCGCACGTTGAAGAGTTTTGCGCTCGCCATCGTCGGCGCCGAATATGTATTGCGCTGGCTGCCGCGCGGCACGCACCAGTGGGACAAGTTCGTCACGCCGGCCGAATTCGAACGTGCAATGGAGAATGCCGGGCTGGCCGTCACCGGCGAACGCGGCGTGATCTACAATCCCTTCGCCGACCGCTGGCAGTTGTCGTCCGACATGGACGTCAACTACATGCTGGTCAGCGAAAATAATGCCGGTAAGGAAACGACAACATGATTCTCGAACTGGTCGAATTCAATTCGCCGAAGGGCTGGAGCCGCGCGCAGGTCGCCGCGGAGGCCAAGCACGCCGTGCCGAAATGGCAGGCCAACAAGGATCTGCTGCGCAAGTATTTCCTGCTCGAACTCAACGGCAAGACCGGCGCCGGTGTCTACATCTGGCCGTCGGTCGCGGCGGCACAGCAGGCGCATAACGAGGAATGGCGCCAGTCGGTGATCAAACGATGCGGCTCGGCGCCGACCATCCGCTATTTCGATCTGATGCTGCTGGTCGACAACGAAAGCGGCAAGGTCACGGAATTTCCCGAAGCGGCGGAGATCTTGGCGGCCTAGCTGTCATTCCGGGGCGCGGCCGTTTGGCCGCGAGCCCGGAATCCATATCCCCGACTCTGGATTATGGATTCCGGGCCCGACGCTTCGCGTTGTCCCGGAATGACCAATTAAAACCTATTTGCCTTACGAAGTAGCAATCCATCATGCTCTGGGCCGTCTTCACCTTGATCGCCGCCGCGGGACAGACCGCGCGCAACGCCATGCAGCGCGAACTGACCGTGAGCCTCGGCACGGTCGGCGCCACCCATGTGCGCTTCCTGTTCGGCTTTCCCTTCGCCATTTTGTTTCTCGTCGGCGTCATGCTGGCGACCGGCGATGGCTGGCCGCCGATCCCGCCGATCTTCTGGCTCTGGATTTTCTTCGGCGCAGCGACCCAGATCGCCGCGACCGCGCTGATGCTGGCGGCGATGGGCGAGCGGTCCTTCGTGGTGGCCTACGCCTATATCAAGACCGAGCCGGTGCAGGTGGCGCTGTTCGGGCTGGTCTTTCTCGGCGACCACATCACCGCGCTGTCCGGTCTGGCGATCGTCATCGCCACCGCCGGCGTGATCGTGATTTCACTCAAGCCCGGCGCCGGCGGCGCCAGCACGACGCGCTCGACGCTGATCGGGCTCGGCAGCGGCACCATGTTCGCGGTGTCGGCGATCGGCTATCGCGGCGCCATCCTGTCGCTCAGCCATCCGAACTTCGTTCTGGCGGCGACCTTCACTTTGGCGCTCGGGCTGGTGGCCCAGGCCGGGTTGCTGTCGGTCTATCTGGCTTGGCGCGACCCCAAGGTGCTGCGCGAGATCGCCAAGGCGTGGAAGCCGTCGCTGTTTGCCGGCTTCATGGGCTCGTTCGCGTCGGAGTTCTGGTTCCTGGCCTTCGCCATCGCCTCGGCGGCCAACGTCCGCACGCTGGCGCTGGTCGAGGTGCTGTTCGCGCAGGGCGTCACCCGCTTCGTCTTCAAGCAGCCGACCACCCGGCGGGAATATCTCGGCATCGTGCTGGTGGTGATCGGCGTCGCTTTGCTGGTCTGGGCCACCGAAGGCTCTTGACTTAGTTCCTATATAGGCATATAGTCTGCAAATCCCGCCCAGTTACGAGGGGCGTTTGATCAGCGTCATTAGACGTTGGGCGGGATGCGGTGGCTGGAAGGCGCGTTGGAGATGCGACGCAGATGCCCTTCCAGCGGTCCAAGCCGCGTTGGGTCCGGCGTGCCGCTGCACGTTAGAGCCCCCTGACGGTCCGGTAGGCCAAGCATGTCTGTCAGCACATGCGGCCGAGTGACCGGGGCTTGCCGGTGGAACGTCGTGGCGTCTTTAACTGACGCAGCGA
>CAITEM010000415.1 GCA_903891395.1 uncultured Hyphomicrobiales bacterium
AGCATCGAGTTCAGCGCGCGTCTGGTGAATATTTTCGAGTGGCGCGCCTGACAATTCAAACTGCCCGCCCGGCTCCAGCGAAATGGCGCCACCACCCGCCTCGTCAAACAGGCCAATCAGCGCCTCGCCATCATTGATGGGCGCCCAGCCGGTTTTGTCCTGCATGCCTTCAAGCAGCGCGCGGATGCCGCGCGGACCGGCATAGGGCACAGGATTGTGCCCATCGATGGTGAAGACGAACTTTTCGTGCTCGGTGCCGACCCGGAATTGCGATTTGGGCTTGTTGCCGGCTTCGAACCACGCGACCAGCTCGTCGCGCGTTTCGATGGGGGTCATGTCGATCTGGTCGCGCGCCATACGAAAATCCGGCAAAAAGGGCCGCGACCTTAACCACGGCTATCGGGAAAGGGCAATGCGGGCGGGTTGCGTTTGATGCACGGTGGCCAGTCACTCCGCTGCCTTGTGATTTGACGATGGAAAGCAGGGTTTTCTGTTATCCCTCCCCTTGAAAGGAGTGGGGCTGGCGCGGCATCCAGATCCATCATCACAGCGCCTCGTGAAAGCGCTTCGATAAGCAGGGCAACCGCGAGACTATATACCTTGGCATTATCGTCGCGAGACTGTTTTCAACGTCCCCGCAGGTCGTGCCTTTCACGCAAAATAACTTTTTGCCCATCTCACGATCGTTCCGTGTCGCCAATCGAACGAATGACCCGCGCCGGATTTCCTCCGACAAGTGTATTCGGGAGAACGTCCTTGGTGACCACCGATCCCGCAGCCACAACCGAGTTTTCGCCCACTGTCACCCCGCCGACAATTATTGCACCCGCTGCGATCCAGACGTTTCTCTCAATCACGATGCGCTTTCCGATTGTGGCGGCACGGCGCTGCGAAGGTTCAAGGGGATGCCCTGTCGTGATGATGCTCACGTTCGGCCCAATCATCACGTCGTCGCGATGTCGAGCCCGCCGAGGTCGTAGAAAGTACAATTCTGATTGACGAAGACATTATGCCCGACACGGATTTCGTCACCGCCGGTCGTGTAGAATGGCGGGATCAGTAAAAAGCTCTCGTCTACCTTTTTGCCGATGAGTTCGCTGAACAAGGCCCGAACTTCGTCCGCATCGTTGAACGTCAGACGGTTAAGTCTGGCGGTGATCGCCATCGCTCGTTTGACGCTTGCCAACATGGCCGCAGATTCCGGCGTCCTGCTATAAATTATCTTGGTGCGGTCCTCGTTCGACATTCGTTATTGTCCTGGAACCAAAGGCGAGCATGCGCATCGGCGCGCACGAGGCACGCATCAGATTCGCTGAGTCTAGCCACGAAGCGGAAGCGGCGGAATCCACCCGATCCCGAATTTAAGCTGAAACATTCACCCCAGCGTATGCAGTCGCGGGAAAGGAAAGAAAAGCGATCAGGCCGCCAGTTTGGACTTACCGGCGCCGAGCACCGGCGCCTTGACGCTACGGTTACGGCCGCTGGCCTTGGCCTGGTAAAGCGCCTTGTCGGCCGCCTCAACCATGTCGGCGGGCTGATTATCTGGACGCGGGAATGCGGCGGCAACACCGACGCTGACCGTCGGTGTCGTCAATATTCCCTTGGTCGACGCCGGCAACGCGAATACGGCGTCCCGGATCCGTTCCGCCAGGTCGGCTGCATCCTGCAGCGAGGTAGCCGGCAGCAGAACCGCGAATTCCTCGCCGCCAAAGCGGGCCGCAACGTCGCCCGCGCGGCGCGTGCTGCCGGCGATGCATTGCGCAATCGCTGCAAGCACGGCATCGCCGGTGAGATGGCCGTGTTCGTCGTTATAATACTTGAAATGATCGACATCGATCATGAGCAACGCAACGCCGGTCTTGCTGCGCTGGGCGCGGCGCCATTCGCTCTCCATGAGTTCGTCGAAGCGGCGGCGGTTGCACAGGCCTGTCAAGCCGTCGGTCGTGGCAATGATAGCCAATTCCTGTTCGGCTGCGGCCCGGCGCTGCAGGGAAAACGCGAGGAATGCGACCAGAGCGACGTTGAACGCGCACAAGACAAAGACGATCGCGCCGATCATCAGTGCCTCTCGTTTCCAAGGTGCATAGATTTCCGTGACCGAACGGCCGGCGCCGACGATCAGCGGCCAAGTGCCCGCTTTTTGATAGGCGGTTAACCGGCGCACGCCGTCGCTGGCCGCAAAAGTTTCGAAGGACCCCATCGGCGATTTCTTGAGTTCGGAAAAGATGCGCCCGCGGGACAGATCCCCACCGACCATCGCGATATCGAAAGGCATACGCATCAAAGTGGTGCCGTCGGCGGTGTTGATCGTCAGAGTATCTTCTGCCCCGATGCGGATGCCCTTCAGCAGATTATGGAAATAGCTCAGCTTGAGCGCGGCAACGACGACGCCGTTGAAATTGCCGTCGAAATCATCGATCCGGCGGCTGATGGTGAGGACATGCACACCTTGCCGGGTCACATGGGGCCGGCTGATATAGGCGCCGGTGTCGGCGTAGTCGCGGTGGTGTTGGAAGAAGTCACGCGCCGCGAAATTGTCCTTGCGCGGGGTCAGCGAGCGCGATTCGCTCGTGACATTGCCGTCGCGATCCAGCGCCAAAATCGAGCCGACGTCCTCCGAGGTCGCGGAGCGATCGTACATAATCATGTTGCGGATGGCGGGATCGATCCGGTCGAGATCGGGCAGCTTCAACCCCTCCTGCACACCCTGCAAAGACAAATCGAGCGCGTCGATGGTGCCGGCGATGTTGGCCGACAATGTCGCAACGAGATTTTCCGACGACCGCCGTGCCTGCTCGTAGTCGCGGTCGGCCATGCCGGCGATGACGAAGCCGCAGATCGCCAGGAAGCTCAGGGTCACGGCGCAGCCGATCGCGACCAATCGCTTGATTGGCGCACGTTTCTGAACCGGAATATGACTTTGCGGCATTACGCTCCCCGAAGCGCCCCCCGGCGCTTCCGAGACGGTTATAAGAAGCACGCATTTCCAATTAGCACGGCACTCTTGTGCAATTTGTCGCGCCGGATTGACGCTTTACTAACCCTCTAAAAGCGCCATACAGAGGCACTTCCGGGCTGTTCGGTTTTCGTTCTTCTGTGTGCGGGAGCACCCGCTATGCCGCATCGGGGACGCTCGGCTTATCTAGTTTTCCAAAGACGAATCGTCGCGATCGAAGCCTGGGTATATCCGGGAGGATCGGTGTCGTCGCCAAAGGCGGCCCGGCTTGTCACCGTATTTGTCGTCAACAGGCCGCCGACATAGGGCGCCGGCAAGCCGCTCAGCACGAGCTGACAGCGGACAGGAAAGAGACCGGCCGCCGGGAAATCGATCTTGAGGGCAAGGCACTCGCCGTTACCGCGAAAGGAAAGCGAACCCAGCGTGACTTCCGCATAGAAATTCTGCCGCGGCGGTTCGCCGGTCGCACCGAAGCAGCCGCGCAATTCGGCGACACGCTTCGCTTTCGTTTCAGCGACCTTGCCGTCTTCGGGCCGCACCCGAAGGCTCCAGAATGAATAGAAGCGCTCGGCATCTTTTGGAAAAGGCTCGAAGCCTGTTCTCGCGGCAGCGCACCAGCCATCAGCGGGTTGATGCTGCTCCCTGATGCTGCGGAGAATGTAGATGTCCTCCTGCGCGGTCGCCGGCTCGGCCGCAACGCCGGGCGACGTCGCGCCCGCGCCTAGCAGCATGAGCACGCCGAGAACATGACGGCGGAGGGAAAGTCTTGTCACGTTATCGCATTGCGGGCGCCGGGACCCAGTACAAAAAACCAATGGCAGAAAAGGCCGATGCCCCAGCCCAGTACCACCCACTGAACCCAATAGGGCGCGCCAGTGAGATAATTGACGATCAGGAGCAGCGCGATGGTCGGGACGAAAGCGATCGCATGGATGCGGAAGCCCAGTTTTTTCTGAGCCGGGGTGGCGTTTTGCATGATGTTCTCCAAAGGCGTTGAGTTGTCGATGGTGAAGCTCCGGCGCGCTTCATCGCGGCAGCCAGCCGATACCGTGCGCATGCAGGCTGTGGATGTAGAGGCGGTCCGCCGTCTCGGTCACACCCGTGGTTTCAGGATAGACGCCGGTTGGGTCTTGAAGATCGACCGTGACGCGACCGTCCTCGTCGATGGCGAAGACGTGGCCATAGGATTCCCCCAGTGGAATCATCGAGCGCGGCAGGCGTAGCAGCACTTTTCTCATGAACGGCTTCTCGGCGAGCGAGTCCGCCGCCGGATTGCGCGGCTTGAACAGCCCGACCCAGATGCGGCCGTCGCGGCCGCGCATCAGGTTATCCGGATAGCCCGGGAGGTTATCGAGCAGCACCCTCGCCTGTGGCGAGCCGCTGTGCACGTTGAGGCCGTTGGCCCCGCCGTCGATCTTCCAGAGACGATAGCGGCCGGTTTCGTTGACAAACAAAGTGCGGCCATCGGACCCGAGCGCGATGCCGTTGGCGAAGGACAGGCCGTGAACCACGATGCGCGTTGCCGCCGTCACCGGGTCGTAGGCGAGAACCCGGCCGGTCGCGGATTGCTCGAGAACATCGAGCACGCTCGCTTCAAGCGTGCCGCCCCACTGCGCCGGCAGGAAGCGCGTCGACGATTGCGTGAAGTAGACGATGCCGTCCGGCGCCACGACGACCGAGTTGGCGTAGCCGATCGGGTCGGTGGCGCTGACGCGATCGGTCAACAGTGTCACGCGCCGGTCCGAGCCGATGGCCAGCAAGCCTTTGACGGCGTCGGCAGCGATCATGCGGCCCTTGGCCTCGAAGTCGAAACCGAGGACGCGCCCGCCGGTGTTGGCGAAGACCTCCTGCTGGGTGCCATCCGGCTCCATCCGAATGAGATTGCCGCTCAGCATCGCAACGTAGAGCTTGCCGCCGGGACCCATCGCGATGTGCTCCGGGCCAACCTCATTGCCGAGATCAATGATGCGCAGACCCGCCAGCCGCGTGTTCGGCGCAAAGGCACCGGTGAAGCCCGGCGGCGTTTGCGCCTTCCATGACACGGGCTCCGCGGGAATCGGCCAGAAGCAGAAATAAGCCACGGCGCCCAACAGCAAGAGCGCGACGACGCCGGCGATCTTGCGAAGAATGGATCCTGCCGAGCTTCGCTTCATCACGTCGGCATTGCCGCTCGACGTGCCGGGGATGGCGGATCCAAGCTCGGAGATTTTCATTTCTGACATGTGCATTAGCCGTGGCGCACCTCCGTGGGGCAATCTGCTTGAAGGCGGTCTGACCAATTTGGGGGGCGCAACGGCGCCCGTATTTTCAAATCTTGCTGAGCTATGTGCAGAACTTGCTATGCGCGTGACGCATCAACGCCGGCATTCATCCCGATACTGGCCGGGCGTGATGCCGAGGATCTTACGAAACCCGCGCGTGAAATTGGCTTGTGATCCAAAACCGGTACTAAGGGCGATTTCCACCAGCGATAATCGATTGCACGCGAGCAGCCCTTGGGCGACCTGCACGCGGCGTTCGATCACATAACGATGTGGCGGCAATCCAGTCGCGTCGCGAAACAGGCGCGCGAAATGGAACGGACTGAGGCAAGCCTCGGCGGCAATGTCCTCGAGCGATATCTTGTCTGCCAGCCGCGCTTCGATGAAGTCGAACACCCGTTGCAATTTTTTTGCATTGAGCGACGGCGTGCGGGCCGCTAGCCGCGTGCGGCCGACCGTATAATTGCCGATGAGATGCGCCGCGAGCGCGGTCCGTATCGCGTCGGCGAAGAGACTGTCGATTGGCCGGGGGGCGCGGCCCACCAGACTGTGCAAAACCCCAGCGATATGCCCCAGTGTGCGATCGGCGAGGCCGCCGGCATAGGCCAGTTGGACTTTGGCCGGGTCGATCTCGTAATCGGCAAGCGCGCTCTGCTCAAGCAGCGTCGCGGGTAGAAACATGCTGAGACATTCGGTCGGGCCGTCGAGCTCGAGTGTTTCATAGGTGCCCGCCGGCACCAGCCAGCTCGTGCCCGGGCGCGCGACGCCCTCCTGCAGTTGTCCGTCGCTATCCGCTTGACCCCCGCCTGCCCTGACAGAATGTAGACGAGTTCAGTGCATTGCGCCATCAGGCCGGTCTGGGTGCCCGAATTGATGTGCCGGTGTTCGACGCGCAACATTTCCCATTCGACGGCGCCGCCGACGAGCGTGCTCGAATGATACTTCTGATCACCGTGAGTCTGCAGCGCCATCCGATCAGCCTCATCGCGGCTGTCCGCAGCGAAGGATAGATGCTGCAGGATGCTACCTTGGCAATAAATGTCGAGAAATTTGGAACCAGAATGCTGCGGTCCAATGCCACAGGCCGAAAGTCGAAAGGCCGCGCCGCCAGGGCCGCACATCCTGCGAAACGCAAGAAAGTGCGCAACAACTCACAGTTCATATTTTGTTCTTTACCTCGGCCCGGCATCCGTTATTGATTTCGCCATGCCTGACTTCACGCCGACCCAAGACGACGCCCTCAAAGCCGTTTCCGACTGGATGAAAGCCAAGCCCGGCACCGGCAACACGCCGCAGGTGTTCCGGTTGTTCGGCTATGCCGGCACCGGCAAGACGACGCTCGCCA
>CAITEM010000416.1 GCA_903891395.1 uncultured Hyphomicrobiales bacterium
CTATCGCTCGCGACCCTCCCCCTCCAGGGGAGGGTGAAGGAAGAAAGCGAATCTAGTTTCTTTCATCCGGCAAAATCGGCAGCGGATGAAACTCGATGCCTTCCTCGAGCAATTCCTTGGCGTCCTTAGGCGTCGCTTCGCCATAGATCGAGCGATGCTCGATCTCGCCGTAATGCATCTTGCGCGCTTCGTCGGAAAACTTCTTGCCGACATTGTCGGAATTTTTGGTGAGCTGCTCGCGCAGTTCTTTCAGCTTGCCGCGGAACTCGTGCTCCTGCGGCGATATCATCGCCACCGGCGTGTTCTCGGTCGCGGGCGCTGCGGCAACGGGCGTGTCCGCGACGGCTTTGCGCTTCTTCGATGCCGACGACAACCGCGGCGCCATGATGGCCTTTTCGATCTTGGCCGAGCCGCAATGCGGACAGGTCACGATGCCGCGCTTGGCCTGCTTGTCGTAGGCCGCGGAATCCGGAAACCAGCTATCGAAGTTGTGGCCGTTGTCGCAGACCAGCGCGTAATGGATCATTCGCGTACCAGGTGCAGGTGCGCCGCTTCCGCCATCGGCTCGGCCATGCCGAAGCGGCGGCCATGCTGCAGCGACGGCACCTTGGCGCGCGCCTTGGTGACTTCCGCCGGATCGATCTCGGCCATGACGATGCCGGTTTCGGTGCCGCCTTCGGCGAGCACGCGGCCCCACGGATCGACGATGATCGAATGGCCATACGTCTCGCGGCCGCTCTCGTGCTTGCCGGCCTGCGCCGAGGCCAGCACGAAAGAGCCGTTCTCGATGGCGCGGGCGCGCATCAGTACGTGCCAATGCGCTTCGCCGGTCGGCCGGGTGAAGGCGGAGGGAATGGCGAGCATGGTGGCGCCGGCTTCGGCCAGCGCGCGATAGAGATCGGGAAAGCGCAGGTCGTAGCAGATCGTCAGCCCGAGCCGTCCCCACGGCAGATCGGAAAGCACGGCGCGCTCGCCGGCGCTGTAGTTGCGTGACTCGCGATAGCTCTCGCCGTTGCCAAGATCGACATCGAACATGTGGATCTTGTCGTAGCGCGCGGCGATGTCGCCCGCCGGCGTGATGAGGAAGCCGCGGTTGGCGGCTTTGTCGGGCGACACCTTGATCGCCATCGAGCCGACATGAATGAACAGGCCAAGCTTGCGTGCCAGTTCGCGATAGGCGGCCAGCGACGTGTCGTGTTCTTCCTCGACGATCGCCGCGAACAACTGGTCGCGGTTGGCGGCGAGCAGGTTGGTCATCTCCGGCGTCTGCACGTAGTCGGCGCCGGCCGCTTTCGCCTCGCCGATCAGCCGCGTCGCGTCGTCGAGATTGGCGGCGGGCTTGAGGCCTGACCGCATCTGGATCATCGCGGCCTTGAAGGTGGCCGGGGACGTTTGCGTCATGCCGAGGGTCCCTGCAGCAGCGGGTCGAGTTTGCCGGCGCGCTCCAGCGCGTGCAGGTCGTCGCTGCCGCCGACATGGACCGGCCCGATGAAGATCTGCGGCACGGTCATGCGGCCGTTCGAGCGCTCGATCATCTCCTGCCGCTTGGCCTGGTCGTTGCTCACGGAAATTTCCTTGAACGCGACGCCCTTGCGCGTCAACAGCGCCTTGGCGGCCACGCAGTAGGGGCAAAAGCCGGTGGTGTAGATTTCGACGGGGGGCATGGTGGTTCCGCTGCGGTTCAGGTCCTCCGTTTATATGGTGCTGCGCAGGGGCGCGACAACCCTCGCAAAAACAAGGACATCGACGTGGGCGGCACCGGCCCGCAGCAGACCGCGGGCGCAAGTGTCGACCGTGGCGCCGGACGTCAGCACGTCGTCCACCAGCACCAGCCGCTTGCCGGCGATGTAAGCCTTGCGCTCGGCCGGGACCCGGAACGCGCCCTGCACATTGCCGGCGCGGTCGGCCTTGGACAGTCCGACCTGCTGCGGTGTCGCGCGCACCCGGTTGAGGCTGTCATGCAGCACCGGCACGCCGGACACCGCCGAAATCGCGCCCGCCAGCGCCGCCGACTGGTTGAAACGCCGCGCCCACAGCCGGCGCCAATGCAGCGGCACCGGCACCAGCGCGTCGGCCTCGGCCAGCAACTCGGCGCCGGCCCGCGCCATCCACCGTCCCATCATCGGCGCCAGATCGAGCCGGTCGCTGAATTTAAACGCCACCACCAAAGCGCGGGCGATGTCGTCATAACGCACAGCCGCCCGGGCCCGGTTATAGGCCGGCGGCGCGGCGATCGCTTCCATCGACAGCAGGCCGGGTCCTGGATCGTAGGTGAAGGGAATGCCGAGCCGCGCGCAATAAGGTTTCTCAATGAGCGATAACTTCGACCAACAGACGGCGCATAAGCCGACGCCGTCACCGAGCGGCGCGCGGCAGGACGGGCATAACGGCGGCAGCGCAATATCGAGAAGCAATTTTCCGCCGCGGCGCAAAGCGCCGGCGGCGCGGACAATCGGCATTCCGATCCGGGCGACGGACGGCATCGTCGGCCTCATCTCGCGGCGGCATGTCGCATGGTTGGAGTCCCAACTGTATTGCGAAACGTCACGCGGAGTGCTTGCATTCCCGGTAATTCGTAGCAGTGAAACTGCACATCCGTGGGGAGACGCAACGATGGCGCCAGACAATCACATTTTTAAATCGACAGCGAGTCGTCGCCAGATTCTGAAAGCCGGCACGGCCGCCACTTTCCTGGCAATGTCGCCGTCGGTGCTGCGCGCGCAAGGCCGCGCCATCAAGATCGGACTGGTGACGCCGACGACCGGCCCGCTGGCGATTTTCGGCGAGACCGACGCTTTCGTGTTGGCCGAGTTCAAGAAAGCGGTCGCTTCCGGCATTACGATCGGCGGCCAGACACATCCGGTCGAGGTCATCGTCAAGGACAGCCAGTCCAACCCGAGCCGCGCCGCTGAAGTCGCGAACGAACTGATCAATGCCAGCAAGATCGATCTGATGGTGGTGGCGCACACGCCGGACACCGTGAACCCGGTGGCGGACGCCTGCGAGATCAACGAAGTGCCCTGCGTGTCCACCGACGCGCCGTGGCAGCCTTACTTCTTCGGCCGCAAAGGCGACCCGAAGAAGGGCTTCAAGTGGACCTATCATTTCTTCTGGGGCGCCGAGGCGCTCATCTCGACCTTCATCAACATGTACGACGAACTGCCGACCAATAAAGTCGTCGGCTGCCTGTGGCCGAACGATTCCGACGGCAACGCCTTCAGCGATGCCGGCCACGGCATGCCGCCGGTTCTGGAGAAGCGCGGCTACAAGGTGGTCAACACCGGCAGCTTCGATCCCTTCGCGGAAAACTTCACCTCGCAGATCACCGCCTTCAAGGCGGCGAATGTCGAGATCGTGACGTCGGTGTTGCCGCCGCCGACCTTCACCAGCTTCTGGACGCAGGCCGCGCAGCAGGGCTTCAAGCCGAAGATCGTCACGCCTGGCAAGTCGGCGGAATTCCCGGCCGCGGTGCGCGCGCTCGGCCCGCTCGGCAAGAACATCGGCATCGAGGTGTGGTGGTCGCCGTATCATCCGTACTCGTCGCATCTGACCGGGCAGTCGTCGGCCGAACTCGCCGCCGCCTACACCAAAGCCAGCAACAAGACCTGGACCATGCCGCTCGGCTTCAAGCATGCGCTCTTTGAAGTCGCCACCGACGTCCTCAAGCGCAGCAAGGCGCTGGAGCCGAACGCCATCCGCGAGGCCATCGCGGCGACGCAGTACGAGTCGATCGTCGGGCCGGTGCAATGGGCCAAGGGTCCGGTGCCGAACGTCTGCACCACGCCGCTGGTCGGCGGCCAATGGCAGCCCGGCGCCGGCGGCGAGCTGGAACTCAAGATCGTCAACAGCAAGGACGCGCCGGAGATCAAGACCAACGGCACGCTGGTGGCGCTGTAATAGCGGCTGCACGCGGCCGCGCGAATGTTGTAAAGCGAGGCCATGCCGCAACCCGTGATCTTCGACCGCAAGCTGCTGCGCACGCGCCAAAGGCGCGCGCGGGTGCTGGGGCCTGAGACATTCTTGATCGACCGCGTCGCCGACGAGCTCGGCGACCGCATCGGCGCGGTGCTGCGAAAGTTCGCGCGCGCCGTCGATCTCGGCACGCCGACCGAGGCGGTGCGGAACGCGCTGCGGGCGAGCGGCAAGGTTGAAACGATCGTCGCTGCCGAGTGGGCCGCGCAAGGTCTGGCTCCCACAACGCTGCGGGTCGTGAGCGACGAAGAGGTTTTGCCCTTTGGCGACGGTTCGCTCGATCTCGTTGTGTCGGCGCTGGCGCTGCAATTTGTGAACGATCTGCCGGGCACGCTGATCCAGATCCGCCGCGCGCTGAAGCCCGACGGTTTCTTGCTTGCGGCGCTGATTGGCGGCGACAGCCTGACCGAACTGCGCGAGGCCTTCGCCCAGGCCGAGAGCGAAGTCGAAGGTGGCGTCTCGCCGCGGGTGTCGCCGTTCGCCGACGTGCGTGAAACGGGGGCGTTACTGCAACGGGCGGGCTTTGCGCTCCCGGTGGTCGATTCCGACCGGCTGACGGTGCGCTATCCGTCGGTCCTGGCCTTGATGCACGACCTGCGCCGCATGGGCGCGACCAATATTCTCGCCGAGCGCCGGCGTACGCCGCTGCGCCGCGCCACCTTGCGGCGCATGACCGACATCTATGCCGCGAAATTCGCCGATGCCGACGGCCGCCTGCGCGCGACCTTCGAAGTCGTCTGGCTGTCGGGCTGGGCGCCGCATGACAGCCAGCAGAAGCCGCTCAAGCCGGGTGCCGCCGCGCAGCGGCTGGCCGACGCGCTCGGCGCCCAGGAAATGCCGGCCGGCGAAAAGGCCGGGCGATAATCAGCGCGCCGGTGAGGGGCCGTCGATCGACGCTTTCAAGTCCTGCTTCAGGCCCAGCGCCATCAGCACCTCGGCCATGATGAACATCGGGCCGATGAAGGCCTGAAACAGATTGTCGGCGAGCGCCGGGCGGCGGCCTTCCCAGACATGGCCGACGAGCTGGAACGCCCAGCCGCCGGCAAAGAAGATCGCAAACACGGTCCACGCCGTGGCGCTGCCGAACCCGGCGACCCATTCGGCGATCAGCAGCATCGGCGCCATCATCGCCAGCATGGCGAAGCCGATGACGCGGTCGAGCGCGATCCAGCCAAGCACCGCGGCGATGGCCACCAATAGCGCGGCGGATACGCCGCCGACATTTGCCAGCGCCAGCGGCACCAGGATCGAAAACACGATCGCCGGAATGCCGATGAAATGCGTGGCGCGGTTGCGGTGGTCGCGATGATAGCTGGCATAGGTCGCAAGCTGACGGGCAAATAGGCTGTCCAAGGAACGGCTCATGACGGTTCTCCCCGGTTGCGGCCTCTGCGGGCCGTTGCGTTCAGCCTAGCATCGGGGAAGGGCAGGCGGCAGCGCCGAAAAAGCCGCTAGCGCAGCGCGGTCGAGACCCTCGTCCACATCGCGTTGACGTTGCCGCCGAGTGTGTTCACGGTTGCCAGGACCGCAATGCCGATGCCGGCCGCGAGCAGGGCGTACTCGATGGACGTCGCGCCGCTTGCATCCTTGAAAAAGCGAAGAGCGGTCGAAGCAAAACGAGCCATCGCAATATCCTGTTCGAGCAACGGGACGAATTCAAAGCAACGCCATCAAATGGGCAATCAGCGGAACGTCCGCCGGCGGCATTTCATAGTCACGCAGCCGGTTCGGTCTCACCCAGGTCAGTTGCTGGCCTTCCATCGCCGTCACGGTCCCTTCCCAGCGGCGGCAGACATAGAGCGGCATCAACAAATGAAAGTCCGGGTACGCGTGGCTCGCGAAGGTCAACGGCGCGAGACACGGTTCACTGACGCTGATGTCGAGTTCTTCCTTCAGTTCCCGGATCAGCGTCTGCTCGGGCCGTTCGCCGTCCTCGACCTTGCCGCCGGGAAATTCCCACAAGCCGGCCATCGGCTTGCCCGGCGGACGCTGTGCGAGCAGCACGCGGCCATCGGCATCGACAAGGGCGCACGCGGCGACGAGTAGAAGTTTTGCGGTCACGGCCCCTCTGCCTGGAACTCTGGCAGCCCTCGGTTAATGGGCGTTAAACGAACGTATGGCGCGATCCGGCCGCTACGGTAACGGGATAATCTATGAGCGGTAATCGCCGTTAATGGCGATGTATTCCTTGGTCAAATCGCAGGTCAGCACGCGGTCGCGGCCTTTGCCGAGGCCGAGCGCGACTTTGAGAAAAATCTCCGGCTTTTTCATTTCGGCGCTGACGGCGGCTTCGTCGTAGCCGGGATCGCGCGCACCTTTATGCGCGACGCGGATGCCGCCGAACCAGATCGAGAGTCTGTCGCGGTCGGCTGGTTCGCCGGCCTTGCCGACGGCCATGACGACGCGGCCCCAGTTGGCGTCCTCGCCGGCAATCGCTGTTTTCACCAGCGGCGAGTTGGCGATCGACATGGCGATGCGGCGCGCCGAGGCTTTCGACTTGGCGCCTTCGACCACGATCTCGACCAGCTTGCGGGCGCCTTCGCCGTCGCGCGCGACCTGTTCGGACAAATTGGCCAGCACCGCCTGCAATGCCTTCTTGAACCCCTTCAGCCGCGGATCGCTGGCGCGGGCGATCTTCGGCGCATCGGCGGCCTGGCCGGTGGCGAACATCATCAGCGTGTCGGAGGTCGAGGTGTCGCCGTCGATGGTCACGGCATTGAAAGTGTCTTCGACGCCGTCTTTCAGCAAAGCCTGAAGCGCCGCCGCCGAAATCGCGGCGTCGGTGAAGACGAATGACAGCATCGTCGCCATGTCGGGCGCGATCATACCGGCGCCTTTGGCGATGCCGTTGATGATGACGGTGGTCTTGCCGATCTTCGCGCTCGCCGTTGCCACCTTCGGAAATGTATCGGTGGTCATGATCGCCTTGGCGGCGGCGGGAAAGTCGTCGGCTTTCGCGCGCGCGACC
>CAITEM010000417.1 GCA_903891395.1 uncultured Hyphomicrobiales bacterium
AAAGCCATTCAAGGCCGACCGGCTGGTGCTGGTCGCCGACCGCGCGCTGGAAACATCGCGCCTCAAGCGCGAGGTCAAACAGCTCAAGCAGTCGGCGCCGTCGCAATCGACTTTGGTCGGCAAGTCGGCCTCGATCTCACAGCTCCGTCAGGCCATCGAGCGCGTGGCGCCGACCAACAGCCGCGTACTCGTCGTCGGGCCGTCCGGCGCCGGCAAGGAATTGGCGGCGCGCACTTTGCATCTGTCGTCGGCGCGGACGAGCGGGCCCTTCATCGTCATCAACGCCGCCGCGATCACGCCGGACCGCATGGAGATCGAGCTTTTCGGCGTCGACAGCAGCAATGGTTCGGAAGGGCGCAAGTCGGGCGCGCTTGAGGAAGCCCACGGCGGAACCTTGTTTATTGACGACATTGCCGATCTGCCGCGTGAAACGCAAAACAAGATTCTGCGCGTACTGGTCGAGCAGACTTTTCAGCGCGTCGGCGGCAGCGCGAAAATCGCCGTTGACGTCCGCATCGTGTCGTCGACCGCGCGCAATCTTGAGGCTGCGATTGCCGAAGGCACGTTCCGCGAAGATCTGTATCACCGCCTGTCGGTGGTTCCGATCCGGGTGCCGGCGCTGGCCGAGCGCCGCGAGGATATCCCGGAATTGGTCGAGTATTTCATGGACCAGATTTCACAGGCAACCGGTCTGCCGAAGCGCCGCATCGGCGACGACGCCATGGCTGTGCTGCAATCGCACAGTTGGCCGGGCAACGTCCGTCAGTTGCGCAACAATATCGAGCGGCTGATGATCCTTGCCGGTGGCGATCCGGATGCGGTGCTCGACGCCAGCATGCTGCCACCCGATGTCGGCTCCATGGTGCCGACGATGCCGGGCGGCAATGGCGGCGAACAACTGATGGGGCTGCCGTTGCGCGACGCCCGCGAAGTGTTCGAGCGCGAATATCTGGTGGCGCAGATCAGCCGCTTCGGCGGCAATATTTCGCGCACCGCGGAATTCGTCGGCATGGAGCGCTCGGCGCTGCATCGCAAGCTCAAGGCGCTGGGGATCGGCTAGCGCGTGATCCCGAAAAGTGGGAACCGGTTTTCGGACAAGATCACGCGCAAGGAATAATTCTTCATGTCGCGCATTGCCTACGTCAACGGCCGCTATCTGCCGCACGAGCACGCCCAGGTCTCGATCGAAGACCGCGGATTTCAATTCGCCGACGGCGTCTACGAAGTCTGCGAGGTGAGGGGCGGGCACCTGGTCGATGAGCGCCGCCATATGGCGCGGCTCGATCGTTCCCTGAGCGAACTGCGTATTGCGCGGCCGATGTCGGCTGCGGCGCTTGCCGTCGTGATGCGCGAGACCGTCCGCCGCAATCGCGTGCGCGACGGCATCGTCTATTTGCAGATCACGCGCGGTGTGTCGCGCCGCGACTTTCCGTTCCCGCCGCGGGGCACTCAGCCTTCCGTCGTCGTTACGGCGCGGAGCAACGACCTTGAGCGCCTTGAACGCGCCGCCGCCGAAGGCATCGCGGTCATCACCGTTCCCGATATCCGCTGGCAGCGGGTCGATATCAAATCGGTCGCGCTGTTGCCGAACGTGCTGGCCAAACAGGCGGCGCGCGAGCAGGGCGCCCGCGAGGCCTGGCTGGTCGATGCGCAAGGCCGCGTCACCGAGGGCGGATCGTCGAACGCGTGGATTGTCAGCCGCGATGGAATGCTGGTCACACACCCGCTCGGCCGCGACATCCTGCCGGGGATCACGCGTTCGGTCGTCATCGAGGTCGCCAAAGCGCAGGGACTGGCGTTCGAGGAACGTGCCTTCACGGTGGAGGAAGCCTATGCCGCGCGCGAAGCTTTCGTGACCTCGGCCAGCCAGATTGTGATGCCCGTGATCAGCATCGACGGACGGCCGGTGGCCAACGGCGCGCCGGGTCTGGTCGCGTCGGCGCTGCGCCGGGACTACCACCAGCACGCCGAGTTCAGCTAAACGGCTTTGGCCCAAGCATGCTGCAATGCAGCATAGCGCGCATGCGTACGGCACCTAGGTACGCCTAAAAATGCAGTAAATACTCATTTAATTCAGAGGGTTGCCTCAGGGCTTCCCAACTGGCCCTTGCACTGCAAACCGACCTGCCATCTAATGGCGGTTCCTGGGCTTCGGAGCGCTTTGCGTGGGGCATGGCGGCGCACGCGCGTTGGCGTGCGTTGCACTTAACCTCCGAAGAAACTGGGCAACGAAGGTCTCGCGCCAAAGACGCGGGCAATAAAGGAAAAACGGCCATGGCAGCCGAACGAGCACAAAATCTCCAAGACACTTTTCTCAATCATGTCCGCAAGGCGAAAATCCCGCTGACCATTTTTCTGGTCAACGGCGTCAAGCTGCAGGGCGTGGTGACCTGGTTCGATAATTTCTGCGTGCTGTTGCGCCGGGACGGGCATTCGCAGCTCGTCTACAAGCATGCGATTTCGACCATCATGCCGGGCCACCCGATCTCGCTGTTCGAGGGTGGTGAAGAGCCGCCGGCCGTGGAAAAAGCCTGATTGGAACCGCGTCAGCGCGATGAACGCGCGGATACTCTGACCCCGACTGCGGGGGAGAGCGGCCGCGCTATTGTCATCGAACCGATGCTCAAGCACGCCGCGGCGCGCGGCACCTCGGCGCGCTTGGCGGCCGATACGCGCACGCCCGAAGCGCGCCTCGAAGAGGCGGCGGGGCTTGCGCGCGCCATCGATCTCACTGTGGTGCAGGCCGGTCTCGTGCCGCTCAATAATATTCGTCCGGCGACCTATCTCGGCACCGGCAAGGTCGATGAGATTGCCGGGCTGGCAAAGAGTCTGTCGGCCTCGGTCGTCATCATGGATTGTCCGATTTCGCCGGTGCAGCAGAAGAATCTGGAAAAGGCCTGGAACGCGAAAGTCATCGACCGTACCGGTCTGATTCTGGAAATCTTCGGCCGGCGGGCGCGCACCAAGGAAGGCGCGCTGCAGGTCGAACATGCCCATCTGACCTATCAGAAAACGCGTCTGGTCCGCGCCTGGACCCATCTCGAACGTCAGCGCGGCGGCTTCGGTTTTCTCGGCGGCCCAGGCGAGACGCAGCTTGAGGCCGATCGCCGTATCATCGAAGAGCGTATCGCCAAGATCGAAGACGACCTCGAGAAGGTCAAACGCACCCGCAAACTGCATCGCGACAGCCGCAAGCGCGTGCCTTATCCGATCGTCGCGCTGGTCGGCTACACCAACGCCGGCAAGTCGACGCTGTTCAATCGGCTGACTCGGGCCGAAGTGCTGGCGCAGGACATGCTGTTCGCAACGCTTGATCCGACGCTGCGGGCGATCAAACTGCCGCATGGCGCGAAGATCATGCTGTCGGACACGGTGGGTTTCATTTCCGATCTCCCGACCATGCTGGTCAGCGCTTTCCGGGCGACGCTCGAAGAGGTCATGGAAGCCGACGAGGTGCTGCATGAGCGCGACATCGCCCATGACGATGCCGAGGCGCAGGGCGAAGATGTTCGCAACATCCTGCGCGATCTGG
>CAITEM010000418.1 GCA_903891395.1 uncultured Hyphomicrobiales bacterium
CTCTGCCGCCGTTGCCAAGGAAGATTTCGCCGGCGCCATGGGCGCCATCGCCAAGCTGCGGCCGACGGTCGACGCCTTTTTCGACAAGGTGAAGGTCAACGACGACGACAAGGCGGTGCGCGAAAACCGCCTCAAGCTGCTGAACGAAATCCGCGAAGCCACCCGCGCGGTTGCGGATTTCTCCAAGATCGAAGGCTAGCGTCCGGCCGTTTTTATGTCGGCGTCGCTATCTCCACGCCGCGCATGCGGCTAGACTGACGCCATGCTCGAAATCATCCTTCGGCTTACGGTTGCGACGTTGGTTGGCGCGGCCATCGGGCTGAACCGCGACCTGCACGACAAACAGACCGGCGTTCGCACGCTGGGTCTGGTTTCGCTGGGATCGGCCCTGGGGGTCATGGCCGCCGCCCATGTCGGCGGGCCGGGGGATGCGACGCGGGCCATGCAAGGCATTCTGACCGGCGTCGGCTTTCTTGGCGCCGGCGTCATTATTCACACCGCCGAAGGTTCGCGCATTCATGGGTTGACGACCGCGGCCGCCACCTGGCTGACGGCCTGCGCCGGCATTGCCTGCGCGGTGGCGGATTGGCAGATCGTGGTTCCGGGTTTGGTGCTCGCGTTCGTCATTCTGATTTGGGGCGGCGCATTCGAAAAGGCGGTCCGAAGCCGCTTTCAATCCTCGGGCGAAGTGCCGCCCGAATAGGCCGGGAGGGTCTCATGACAGCGATTCGCGAGCCGGTGCTCAAGCCCGTTGCGATCGGCGATCTGCGTCCAACGCAGATGACGGTTGGCATCCGCGAGGTGAAGGAGAAGCGCAAGGAATTGCGCGGCCGCGCGTCCAAGAAAATCGGCAAGTTTCTCGGCGGACACATGATTCCGGTGGTGCTCGGTCCGGGCAAACGCCATTACGTGATCGACCATCATCATCTGGCGCGCGCGTTGCACGAAGAAGGGCTGGAACAGATCCTCGTCACCGTGGTGGCCGACCTGAGCATGCTGGAGCTGGACGAGTTCTGGATTTTCGCCGACCACCGCAGTTGGGTGCATCCTTATGACGACAAGGGCCGCCGCCGCGATTTCTCGGAAATTCCGAAATCGATCGACAAACTGGCCGACGATCCGTTTCGCAGCCTTGCCGGCGAACTTCGCCGCGCCGGCGGCTTCGCCAAGGACACAACCCCGTTCAGCGAGTTTCTGTGGGCCGATTTTTTTCGCCGCCGCATTAAAATTAAAACGGTTGAAAACGATTTTTCCCGTTCGTTGAAGCAGGCGATGACGTTGGCCAAGAGCCAGGATGCGCGTTATCTGCCGGGCTGGTGCGGTCCGTCCGTTGACGCCTCATCGTAAGGGTCTGCGCTGGCGTTGGCTAACGGCCCCCAGTGGCGTATGGAACTTCGCTGTCCGCTCGTCGTTTCTCCATCACCCAGCCCAAAGGATACCGTCATGGTCATTGGCGTCACCCATCTCGCCCCCATCGTCGCGCTTGTCGCCGGCATCGCCATTCTGCTGGTGCCGCGCCTGCTCAACTTCATCGTCGCGGCCTACCTGATCATCGTCGGCATCATCGGTCTGGGCATTATTCGCTAGTCCATTAAGCGGGCTTGCTCAGGCGGGGGCCGCGGTGCTTTTAAAGTGCGGCACCCCCTCAGCAGCGCTGTGAGCCAAGGCCACCGAACCAAGGCTAGACACTATGGCTAAACGCAAGACCTCGCGCGCCGGCGCAAAGACCAAGAAATCCGTCAAGAAGTCGGCGCCGAGCAAGGCAAAGCCGGCGGCTGCAGCGGGCGGCGTTAAAGGCAAATGGGTCTACGCTTTCGGCGGCGGCAAAGCCGACGGCAAACCGAACATGCGCAATCTGCTCGGCGGCAAAGGCGCGGGCCTTGCCGAAATGGCGAGCCTCGGCCTGCCGGTGCCGCCGGGCTTCACCATCACCACCGACGTCTGCACCTATTACTACGCCAACAAGCAGCAGTATCCGGCGGCGCTGCGCGCGCAGGTCGGCAAGGCGCTGGAGCAGGTCGGCAAGATCACCGGCAAGATTTTCGGCGACAAGACCAACCCGTTGCTGGTCTCGGTGCGCTCCGGCGCGCGCGCCTCGATGCCGGGCATGATGGACACCGTGCTCAATCTCGGCCTCAACGACGACACCGTCGAGGCACTGGCGCGGAAATCCGGTGACCGCCGTTTTGCCTATGACAGCTACCGCCGTTTCATCACCATGTATTCCGACGTCGTGCTCGGCGTCGGCCACGAACATTTCGAAGAACTGCTCGACATCCATAAAGAGCGGCAGGGTTATTCGCTCGACACCGATCTGACCGCCGACGACTGGGCGGCTCTGGTCGTGTTGTACAAGAAGCGCGTCAAGGACGAACTCGGCAACGATTTCCCGCAGGACCCCGAACAGCAATTGTGGGGCGCCATCGGCGCCGTGTTCGGCTCCTGGATGAACGCCCGCGCAATCACCTATCGCCGCATTCATAATGTGCCGGAAAGCTGGGGCACCGCGGTCAACGTGCAGGCCATGGTGTTCGGCAATATGGGCGAGACCTCGGCCACCGGCGTCGCCTTCACACGCAATCCCTCGACCGGCGAGAAGAAACTGTACGGCGAGTTCCTCATCAACGCGCAGGGCGAGGACGTCGTCGCCGGCATCCGCACGCCGCAGGAAA
>CAITEM010000419.1 GCA_903891395.1 uncultured Hyphomicrobiales bacterium
CTCGGGCGCGCTCTTCGCCTCGAACCAGTTGATCGCCGGCAATCCCGACGCGATTCGCGCCTTCCTCGCTGCGTGGATCGAGACGGTCGATTACATGCACGCACACAAGGCCGAAACGGTGAAGCTCGAAAGCAAAATCAATCAGTTCAATGAGAACGTCATGGCGCGCGAATACGATCTTACCATCGGCATGTTCACGAAAGCCTGCCGGTTCGATACCGAATCGCTGGCGACTTTGAAGCGGTCTTTCGCCGACATGAAATTGGTCGAAGGCGAGACCGACCTGTCGAAGCTCTATACCGAGGCCTATCTGCCGAAATAGGCGGACGCGTCGCCGCTACCTATGAGTCGATCGCGTTCGGGGCGAAGAGTTCTTCCATCGTCATGACCCGTGGGGTCAGGCCCTGTTGGTTGGAATACTTCGCCACGGTGTCGAGCACCTTGCGGTTGGCGGTGACCCCGTGTTTGACCAGCCGCGTCGCCATGGCTTTGCGGTAATCCGGCGGCACCAGGCCGGTATCGAGGTGATACGCGGCATGCTCGCGCCGCTCGGCGTCGGTGATGTCGCTTGCCTGATTGAAGGCCTTGATGATGTTGAGAACGATCCAGGGATCGCGCTCGAACACCGCGCGCTTGACCACCATGCCGTGGTTGATCGGGTGGATGCCGGTCGCCTTGTAATAGCGAACCGCCTCGGCTGCCGAATCCGGGAATAGCGGCCGGATATCGGGATGATTTTCGAGATCGACCGTGCTGCGGTCGATGACGTCCGAGTGCCGGTTGTACGACATGCAGGCGTCGATCTCGCCCGATGTGAGCATCGAGCCGATGCTTTTCTCCGGCGGAATCCGGTTGATGGTGACGCCGGGGGGCGTCTGGAAACCGATCGCGCCGGCGTGGCTGCGCGCGGGCAATCGCTCCATGAAGAATGTCATGTCCTTTGGCGCGACGCCGAATTCGTTTTCGAGAATGCCGCGCGTCCATAATGCCGAGGTCTGGATGTATTCGGGCACGCCGATGCGCTTGCCCTTGAGATCGGCGGGTTTGTCGATCTTGGCGTCTTTACGCACGAAGATGCCGGTGTGATAAAAGCGCCGCGTCGTGAACACCGGAATGCCGATGACCCGGTCGTCGCCGCGCGCGCGGATCATCATCATTTCCGACATCGACATCTCGGACACGTCGAACTCGGCGAAGCCCAATTGCCGCCAGAACATTTCGGCGGGGCCCATGACCGTCTTGGTGAAATCGACGCCGTCGACCTTCACGCGGCCGTCGATGAGCGGCCAGGTGCGCGGATTGCTGGTGATGGCGAGGCTGAGTTTGAGATCGGTCATAATTCCTCCCGGGGGCCGATGATCGTCACGGCGTGCCGCGTTGTTCGCTTTGCGAAACTATGACCAAGGAATGCCCGGCGTACAACCGCCGCCGACGCCGTACGCGGGTTTCAGCCCGCTACCGCCGCGATCAGGTCGATCTCGATCATGTAGTCGGGATTGGACAGGCTGTTGACGCC
>CAITEM010000420.1 GCA_903891395.1 uncultured Hyphomicrobiales bacterium
CGTGCAGCGCGCCGATCTCAATCCGATCGAAGAGGCGGCCGGCTATCTGGCGCTGATGGAAGAGTTCAAGCACAGCCAGGACGACGTCGCGCAGATCGTCGGCAAGAGCCGCCCGCATGTCGCCAATCTGTTGCGCCTCTTGAAGCTGTCGGAGCCGGTAAGGGCGCTGGTGCAATCCGGCGAATTGTCGGCCGGCCACGCGCGGCAACTGATCGGCCAGCCGAACGCGCTGGAGATCGCGCAGGACATCATCAAGCGCGGCTTGAGCGTGCGGCAGATCGAAGCCGAGATGCGCAAGGACGGCGCGTCGCAGGCACGCGACGTGCGCAACGAGGCCAAGGGCTATACCAGCGGCGCCAAAGATGCCGACACCCGCGCGCTGGAAAAAAGATTATCCGACGCACTGGGTCTTGAGGTCTCGGTCGATCATCGCGGCGAGAGCGGCACGCTGATGATCAAGTACCGCGACCTCGATCAGCTCGACGAGGTGATCAGGAAGTTGGGGAGTTAGGGCGCGCGTTTGAGCCGCGCGTTTGTATTTAGCGGACCATCTCTCTGCGTTATCATGGCCGAACAACGCCCGGTGACGACTACGGACCTGCGAATGCGGTCCGCCTATTTCGAGACGTACAAATTACTGAGATTGGTACCGATCGCGTTGAACGTCGTCACGATTTGGTTCGACGACGTCAAAAGAAAGAACTTGCTTGAGTCCGTGGCGCAGCTCTGCAGCAACGTGGAGGTTGGATCGCCTCCGGTGTTGACCTGAATGGTGTAGATCGTGATGCCGGCGGCCTTGATGTTGGCGCAGGTGCCGCTCCCGGTCGACGTGACCATCCGCGAATCGACCTGCGTGCTGGTGGTGGAGCCGTCGCCGTACCAGCGATCCTCCGTGTTCAAGCCGTCGCTCAACAGAATGATGACCTGCGAATAGGTGTAGTTCGGGTCCATGGCCGGCGATGTGAACGGCCCGCCGCCCACCAGCGTCTGCCAGCCCCAGACCAAGCCGATCGGCTGGTTGGTGCTGCCCGACGGCTGCATGCTGTTGACGAGCGACGTCATCGACGTCCAGTCGTAGTTCAGCCCCATGATGGGCTGCGTGCAGGTCGAGGCCAGGTTCTGGTCGGCCGGATACATCGTTGCCGTATTGCCGCTGACCGGCGCGGTAATGGTCTCGTCGTAGTTGCCGGCGCTTGGCGCCGTCGCGCCGGTCGACAAGGGCGCGCCGCGGTCGGTGACGCAGCCATTCCATGTTGTGTGGCTGTCCGCTGTCCAGCTTCCGCGGGCCGCGCTGCAATCGCTCAATGTCTGCGGCTGGGTTCTGCCGGTATAACTGCGGCAGGTGCCGTTGTTCGCATTCCAGTCGGTCCAGTCGATGTAGGTCGCGGCGTAATTGGTCGAACCGATGTTGACGTCATTGGCGAAGGGCACGATCGACACGTAAACATCGCCGTTCGTTGCCGCGGCCGTGTTGAGCTGCGCCAGAAGATTATTGGTGGCGGTCTTGAGCGCGGTGATTTTACCGTTGTCCGCCATCGACCCGGTATTATCGAGCACCAGCGCGACACGAAGCCGCGACGATCCCCACTTCACAGTCGACGACCCTGAGACGGTAATCGAATTGACGCCGACAACGCCCATGAAATCGGTCGGAACCGAGACCGAACCGTTGACGACGACCTGCGTACCGCCGCTCGTGGTGTAGGTCGGTGACACGACGATGTTGGTGGAGCCCGGCCGATTGAACAACGCGGTGAAATAAGCCTTGGCGTTGGTTTGAAGCTGCGCGGAAGAATCCGACGTCGCTTCTTTCGATAACATCAACGCGGTGGAATCGAGCGCCGCCTGCATGTCGGCCTTGACGGAATTGGCGCGGCTATAATCGACGGCCGCACCGACAAAGCCGATCGCAGGAAGCGCGGCGAGCGCAAACGTAATGGCGACGTTGCCGGCGCGCTCACTGAAAAAGCGCCTCAGCGCCCGACGCAGGCGGCCGCGAATATTCTTCGGGCGCATCGCAAACTCCACGAAACGGCCGCCCCGAGCGTGCTGATACAACCGGTTCGATGAATCGTAAGTAAAGTTGACCGCGACCACGACATTACAAATCGGTCGGCAATTCGTAACGCCAATTTTATAACGGGCCTTCTGCGGCGGCTGCGGCAGCCCGCCGTAATCACGGCGCCAACAAACAGCCGGGCCGAATAGATTTCGCGTTACTAATTCTGCTTGCCAAAGTGTGTGTCCCGCATGCGGGGTTTGCCGGCGGGGGAGCGTCGTCCGGCTTTTGGCTCGGGCGACCCCTTGGGGCGGCGGCGCCGATATGCAACGCTCCTTGTGCGATTGGTGAATTCAAAAGGCGGCGGGGGCGACCATGTCCAGCGACAAAGACCCAGGCACTTCGATGTCCCGGCGCACGGTGCTTGGCACCGCGGCCGCGATGGCGGCGACGCCGGCAATGGCCGAGGTCTGCCAAGTCGGCCCGCCGCCGCACGAAAAAGGTCCCAAGGTCTGGATGGACATGGACCAGGTCGAGCTCGACGCGGCCTATGACCAGTCGGTCTATGCGCCGATGATCGCGCAGATCCAGAAGCGTTTCGCCACCAGCAGCGAGGAAGCGCGCCGCCGGCTCGGCGCGCCCAAGCGTTTCGCCTACGGGCCGACGGCGGTGGAAGGGCTCGATCTCTATCCGGCGAAAACGCCGAACGCGCCGATCTTCGTGTTCATGCATGGCGGCGCCTGGCTGCGCGGCGAAGCCAAGGACTACGGCTATCCGGCCGAACTGTTCGTCAACGCCGGCGTCAATTTCATCGTGCTGGATTTCGTCTCGGTCGGCGCCGCCAACGGCGATCTCGGCGTCATGGCCGAGCAGGTCCGGCGCGGCATCGCCTGGGCCTACAAAAACGCCGCAAGCTATGGCGGCGACGCCGGTCGCTTCTATGTCGGCGGGCACTCGTCGGGCGGCCATCTGTGCGGCGTCGCGCTAGTGACCGACTGGGAGAAAGATTTTGGGCTGAAGCCGGATTTCATCACCGGCGGCCTGTGCATGAGCGGCATGTACGACATGAAGCCGGCGCGGCTGTCCAAGCGCAGTTCCTACGTCAAGTTCACCGACGAGATGGAGCAGTCGATGAGTTCGCTGCGCCAGCTCGACAGATTGCGTGCGCCGATCATCGTCACCTACGGCACCTATGAGACACCGGAATTCCAGCGCCAGAACCGGGATTTCGCGGCGGCGGTCAAAGCCGCCGGCAAGCCCGTCGAACTGATCGAAGCGCCGAACTACAATCACTTCGAGATGTGCGAGAGCCTTGGCAATCCGTATGGACCGAACGGCCGCGCCGCACTCAAGCTGATGAAGCTGGGCTGAGTCGCGCGCTTCAATCCGTAGAGACGCCTCGCTGCGCTTGGCTCGTCAGGATGAGCGCGGAGTGGCATCAAGTCTTTCGTTACCTGATTGTCCTATGCTGCGCGATCCAACGGCAACCGGATCGCATAGCGCCGTATGTCTGTACCTTTCACCCGCATCAGCCGCCGCGCGCTGATGCTGAGTGCGCCGCTGGTGGTAACCGGCTGCGGCGTATCGCCGGGCCAGTTCGGCTGGACCGCCGGTGGCGGCGATTACGGTGCGCTCAATGACAACGGCGTCACGATCCCCGCGCTCAATCTCGGCGCCATCGATTCCAGCTTTGTCCGCCAGCCCGTGACGTGGCGGGGCGCGGAGCGGCCCGGCAATGTCGTCGTCGATGTGCCGCAACGCTATCTCTATGTCGTGCAACACGGCGGCCGCGCCATGCGCTACGCCGTCGGCGTTGGCCGCGACGAGGTTTCCAATTTCCACGGCAGCGCCCTGATCGGCCGCAAGGAGCGGTGGCCGCCGTGGCGGCCGACGCCGCAGATGATGGCGCTGATGCCGGAATATCGCGCCTATGCCGGCGGCATGCCGGGCGGGATCGGCAATCCGCTCGGCGCGCGGGCGCTCTATCTCTATAGCGGAGGGCAGGACACGTATTTTCGTCTGCACGGCACCAATGAGCCCGACAGTATCGGGCAGGCGGTGTCGTCCGGCTGCGTCCGGCTGTTCAACCAGGACATCGTCGATCTTTATAATCGCGTGCCGCTCGGCGCCGTGGTGACGGTGATCGCTTGAGCGCTGACGCGCTCGAACATGGCCCGCTTACGCCGGCTTGTCCTTGCGCAGCAGCGCGGTCAGCTCCTTGATGGCTTCGCTCAGTTGCAAGACTTCGGTCTCGCGCAACTGATCGATCTTCTGGTGCAGCAGTTCGATCTCGAGTTCGGCTTTGACGTTGACCCTGAAATCGTTCTCGGCGGATTTGCGGTCGATGTCCTGCTGCCGGTTCTGACTCATCATGATGAAGGGCGCGGCATAGGCGGCCTGAAACGACAGCGCCAGGTTGAGCAGGATGAAGGGATAGGGGTCCCACTGCTGGATGTAGGCCGTGACGTTGAGCACGATCCAGAACAGCAGAATGACCGACTGGATGATGATGAAGGTCCACGAGCCCATGGTCGCCGCGATCGTGTCGGCAATCTTCTGGCCGACCGTGAGCGGCGGGATGCTGGACGCTTCGCCATCGGGCGTGCCGCGCATGCCCCGGCGCAACATCCTGAGTTCGTTCAGCAGCCGGTGCTCGGCGTCCAGCAGCTAGACTTTCAAGGCCTGAAACTTGTCCATGTCGGCGTTCCCCGGTGTGTGAGTCGCGCGTCGTCAGGCGGTAGCGCCATCGGACGGCTACGCCAATAACCACGGTGCATAAAGGTGACTCTATCCGCGCGCTTGCGAGCGGGCGAGCGCCATGCCAGCATTTGGCAACAACACGACAACGATAACAACACGTGCTTTTGGGGAGGTTGCATGACTCATCGGGAAGGGTTTCGTCCGTCGTCGCGCGGAATGTCGCGGCGGCAATTCGGTCTGACGGCGGGCGCGGCGCTGATGTCGCCGTCCCTCGTTACCGCTGCGCGCGCCGACACCTATCCGAGCCGGCCGATCACCATCGTGGTGCCGGCGGCGGCGGGCGGGCCGAGCGATACCATCGGCCGCTCGGCCGCGGTGCGGCTGCAGCAGAAATTCAACCAGACCGTCATCGTCGAAAACAAAGGCGGCGCTTCGGGCAACCTCGGCGCGGCGTCGGCGGCCAAGGCCGAACCCGACGGCTACACGCTGGTCGTGCTGCTGGCGCCGCTGGCGCAGAACATCGCGATCTACCGCGATCCGGGCTTCAGCCTCGAGAAGGATTTCACGCCGTTGGCACACATGGCGTCGGTCGATCTGGTGATCGCGGCGCGCAAGAATCTGCCGATCAACACGCTCGACGAGTTTCTGGCCTACACCAAAGCCAATCCCGGCAAGATCAGTTGCGGCAGCCAGTCGCCGCCGCAGATGCAATATCTGATGCGCACCACCGGCATCGATATGACGGTAGCGCCGTACAAGGGCTCGTCGCTGATCACCAACGATCTGATCGGTGGGCAAATTGACGTCGGCCTGGTGCCGTACTCCGACATCGCGCAGCACATCGCCGCCGGCACCGTGAAAGTGCTGTTCACCAACGGACCGAAGCGCGTGCGGCAGTTGCCGGACGTGATGGCGGTCGGTGAACGCTTCCCCGGCTTCTATTTCTGGAGCTGGTACGGCATCGCCGCGCCGGCGCGCACACCGGCGCCGATCGTCGCGCGGCTGCGGACCGAATTGATCGAGGTTGCCAAGTCGCCGGACTTTGTCGCCTTCGTGTCGAAGCTCGGGCTGGCTTCGGTCGACGAGCCGGGCAAGTTCAACGAGGTCATCGGCGCCGAGATCGCGCAGTGGAAACGGCTGGTCGACGAACTTCAGTTGCCGAGAATTTAAGCCGCCAGCGTCACGCGGACGCGGCAGCCCGGTTCGGCATCTTCCCAGTCGATGGTGCCGCCAAGCTGCTTCACCAGCATCTTGGTGAGGCGCGTGCCAATACCGCCGCTGCCGCCGGTTATCAGGCCCCCGCCATTGTCCTCAACGATCAGCGTGCGCGGTGCCGCGTTGCGCAGCGTCACCCGCACG
Organism: uncultured Hyphomicrobiales bacterium; assembly: GCA_903891395.1. Classification (GTDB taxonomy): domain Bacteria; phylum Pseudomonadota; class Alphaproteobacteria; order Rhizobiales; family Xanthobacteraceae; genus Pseudolabrys. Next base: position 6,059 of record CAITEM010000420.1, read on the forward strand.
ACGCCGGGACGGTTATCGGGGAAGGCGTATTTCAGCGCGTTGGTCACCAGCTCGTTGACTATGAGGCCGAGCGGAATGGCGTCGCGCGACTTCATCACCGTGGCCTCGACGTCGACGTCCATCTTGATCGGCCGGACGTCGCGCAGGCTGGCGGCGAGGTGGTCGCACAGTTTGGTCAGGTATTCCTTGATGTCGATTTCGGCTTCGTTGGTAAAAGGGCCGACATGATCGTGCGCGCCGGCGATGGCGCGAATGCGCGAGATGGCATTTTCAAGCGCTGCCTTGGTGCCGTCGTCCTTTTCGCCGCGCGCCTGCAGCGACAGCACCGACACCACCATCGCTAGATCGTTCTTGGTGCGATGACGCAACTCCTGCAACAGCAGATCTTTGGCCTGCTCGGCGGCGACCGCGCGCTCGAAGCCCATGCGCAGGCCTTCGCTGACGAAAGCGACGCCTATCGATATGACGGTGAACGTTCCGAGCAGCGGCGCGATGTCGTACAGCAGCGATTTATCGCCGCCGGTGAGCTGGACATACATGAAGGCGACGCTGAGCGCTGTGGCGACGAAACCGCTGCCATGGTCGAACAGCACGGAGGCCAGGAAGATCGCCAGATAGAAAATGAAGAAGCCGTAGATGCCGGTTTCCGCGTGCACCAGCTTCACCAGCCCGACGCACAGCGCCACCAGCACGGCGGTGAAGGCGTAGCGCACGGCCGTCGATGGCGGTCGCGGGGGCAAAAGGCTGAGCAGGCGTTCCATGAAGTTCGGCCTCAACGCCGGCGTTCGAGCGGATTGTCAGAGATGTTTGGATTGCCGAAATCGTCCCCAAAGTAATGCCTTCAGGTTAAACGAGTTCCTCGCCAACATCAGATTACCTCCGGGGCAGACCAACGCATAACTCAATTGAGGCGCTGGCAAGGCATTCGGCGGTACGACAGCGAAGTGTGTTACGTGCTTATCCATGGCATCCAGCAGCCCTGTCAAACCGGTTGTCGAAATTGCGCCCGGCGAGCCGCCCAACGATGACCTGAGCGGTCGCGCGCTCCGGCTGCGCATTCGCCAGCAGGAGTTACTCGCGGAACTTGGCGTTTTCGCTTTGCAAGGCACTAATCTCGTCGGCATGCTCGATCACACCGCGCGCATGACCGCCGAAGGCTTGGGTGCCGAATACTGTAAGGTACTGGAGTTTATCCCCGCGGAAAACAGATTGCTGGTGCGGGCCGGTGTCGGCTGGGACGAGGGCGTCGTCGGCAAAGCCAGCGTCGGCGCCGATCTGGCGTCGCCGGCGGGTTACGCTTTGCGTACTGGCAAGCCGGTGATCTCCAATCATCTGGAAAACGAAAAACGCTTCCGAACGCCAGAACTGCTCGCGGAGCATGGCATTCACCGCGCCATGAATGTCATTCTGCAGGGTGACGGTTCGCCTTTCGGTGTACTCGAAGTCGACAGCAAATCCGAGGGCGAATTTAATGAGCATGACGTTGCCTTTCTGCAGGGCGCCGCCAACATCCTCGGCATGGCGATCGAGCAGCGGCAATATCAGCTCAAGCTGCAGGCGGCGCTCGACCGGCATCAAGTGCTGCTCAAGGAGGTCAACCACCGCGTCAAGAACAGTTTGCAGGTGGTGTCAAGCATGCTGCAACTGCAATCCAACAATGCCGGCAACCCGGAACTGAGCGAGCAACTTCAGGAGGCGTCAAGCCGCGTCAACGCGGTGGGCCGCGCCTATGAGCGGCTGGCCTACAACGCCGACTACGAAAACATCGATCTGGTCGATTATCTGCGCGAAGTGATCGGCGATCTCGACAGCGCGGTTGCGCCTTGCAAGGTTCACCTTGAGGCGCCCGAAAAAATTCAATTCGCCGCCGATCGTGCCATTCTCGTTGCGCTGGTCATCAACGAATTGGTTTTAAACGCCGGAAAATACGCCTACCCGGGCTGCCCCGACGGCGATATCTGGGTGCGCGTGTTTCGCACCGACGACAAAGCCGTCCTGGTATCGGTACGGGACGACGGCGTTGGATTGCCAGCGGGCTTCGATCCTTCAACCAGCAAGCGGCTGGGCAGCAGGCTGGTCAACGCGTTGTCCAAGCAGCTTGGCGCCGAACTAACGCGGCCTTCGGTGACCCGCGGCACCAATTTCACTTTGCTGGTCCCGCTTCATTAGAGCGGTTCTGAGACCACACGCGACTTTTGTCCGATGGCTGGCGGCTCTGGATCACTTGCGCGGCATCGCTTCACGCGGCTGTTGCGTGCGCGGCCTAAGCTAGGCGATAAAGCCAAAAATCCAACCAGGACTGCATCCCATGAAGGTTCCCGCCCACCTCAGCCGCCGCTCACTGCTTGTCGGCATGCCCTTGTTTCTCGCCGGCTGCGGCATGGGGCCGGGGGGCTTTTTCGACGGCGGCAATTACGGTTCTTTCGAGGATAATGGCGTCGTGGTTCCGGCGCTGGACCTCACGGTCATCGACCGCGACAAGCTGCGCACCCAGGTCGCCTGGAGCGGCCACGAACGGCCCGGCAATATCATCGTCAATATTCCGGAACGGCATCTCTATCTGGTGTTGGATGGCGGCCGGGCGCTGCGCTACACGGTCGGGGTCGGCCGCGCCGAGGCGTTGAACTTCCGCGGCTCGGCGACGATCGGCCGCAAGGAGAAGTGGCCGCACTGGACGCCGACCCCCAACATGATCGCGCACATTCCGCGCTACCGGCCTTACGCCGGCGGCATGGCCGGCGGCATCGACAATCCGCTCGGCGCACGCGCGCTCTATCTGTATCGCGGCGGCACCGACACCTATTTCCGCCTGCACGGCACCACCGAGCCGGAGACCATCGGCAGCGCCGTGTCGTCGGGCTGCATCCGGCTGTTCAACCATGACATCGTCGATCTGTATAATCGCGTGCCGCTCGGTACGACGGTGACGGTGTTGCAGGGCTGACGTTCGTTTGTCGCTTTCGCGGGAATGGCCGCGAGGCGGCGAGCGCGCTACTTCCTCTTCAAAAATCCCGCGCACAATCCGGGGTCGAATTCCCGGTAGTCATTGGTGATCTCGACGCCCTTGCGGATGTTGACGCGCGCGATGGTGAAGCCGCTTTTCAAATAGGTGTTCGGGCGTTCCGAGTGATTGATGTAGTGATCGTTGTCGACGGTGAAGAGGATTTCGCCGTCGACGCGGTACGCATATTCCTTGAGATAATCCCGCGCCGGCTTCGGCAGCCTGGCGAACTGTTTTGGCGAGTAGCAGCGATCGAAGCCTTCGACGAAGCGCCAGATCTTTGTGTCCTTGGCGATAAACTCGCCGGCGAACACGCCCATGCCGTGGATCTTGCTTTTACCGAGATAAGTTTTGACGAGCAGCATCGTGCTAGCGCTTTGCCTTCATGATGGTGTCGACGGCTTGAACGAAACGCATGTCCTTGTTGGACTTGCAATAGACCGCGACGCTGCGGATCGTCTCGCGCACGCGCGCCACGTTGATCGCTCGATTCTTCGTGGTGCCGTTTTGCCAGCCGACCGTCCAGGTGCCGAGGAAGTCGGCGTCATCCGGCGGCAGGTCGGCGAACTGGCCGCAGGTCAATTTGTCGGTGTCGATATTGCCATTGGGCGCGGCGTATTTTGGCAGTTCGACCTGGGTCGCTACCGCCGCCGCCTGCTCCACCGCCGCCGGGCATTCGCGTTCGAGATCGGCAGCGAGTTCCAGGCCCATGAACGAGCCGCCGGGCTTGAAGACGGCGCCCTGGATGACATTGAAGACGCGGCCGGGGCCGGGAATCGCCACGTTGCGGATGGCCTGCCAGGAGCCGTCCTGGTTTTTGACGAAGGCGTCACAGGGCAGGCCGCTTTGCGCCCGCGCGGTGCCCAAACCTGCGCCGATAAAGCCGACCGTCATGCCGATGATGGCCGTCGCCAAACGAAGCGGTAGTCCCTGGCGCATTGGTCGTCTCCTCAGTCCAGCGACTAAAGTACCATGGCCGGTGGCTTTCTCCACTGCCGAGGCGTAGGCCTTAAGTCTGGACCGGGAGGGACCCCATGAAGCCGCCGAAGAAAAAAGAAAAATGCGCGAACTGCGAGGGCAAGGGCCTGATCAAGCTGGGCGACCGAAAAGTGAAATGCGCGCGCTGCGGCGGCACCGGCTTCAAGCCGGCGTCTGCAACCCCAAAGCACTGAGCGAGGAACTTAAACGGCGGCGGCTGGTTGGACTCAAAAGCCTGTCGGATGGGATTGCTTCCATGACCAGCCTTACGCAGTCGGTGCGGAGTTTGTGGGCGAAGGTGATCGCGCCGGGCGATCGAACGCCTCATACGCCGGAAGTCATCGTGCACGATCCGGCGAAAGACCGTGCCCACGATCTTGACGATCCGTTTTTCGACGACAAAGTGCAGACGCGCATCGCCGACGTGATCGCGCACGCCGGACACAAGAAAGAGTAGATTTCAGAAGGGTCTTAAGCGCCGAGCCGGCGGCGATTGGCGCGCACGGCGCGCCGATAAGGCGCGTAGGCCTTGGCGGCGGCGGTGTCGAAGCTTTTGCCGGCGATCAGCGCACCCATCAAAGCGCCTTGGGATTCGTTGAAGGCGGCGACCTTCTCCGCAACCATCTGGGTCGCTTCCTTGGCCGCATTGGGACCGCCGGAGGCCAGCTTCATCAGGCGCATCGCGATGACGTTCTGGCTGTCGGCGCTAAACCGTGCTGCTTCAAACCAGGCATTCATCATCGATGTGAACAAAGCAGTTCTCCTTGATAACCTAGCGCAGAAACAACCCCCGCCGGGGCTTTGAGGTCCGCCATCGCCGCGGCGGACGCTAGCACTTAAATCGCCGCCGTCCCGCCATTGTCGAAGATTCCGAGGCTCTTTTGCGCCCCCTCAGGCATGCTTGGGACGCGCAACTGCCGCCCCATGAAGGTCATCCACGGTTTCTCGGCCACCGGCTGGAGCTGGGCGAAATTCCAGAACTGACGCTCGCTCATTTCGATCTCGGTCACGTCGTGATCCAGCACCCAGTTGCGCAATGTGGCCAGGCGCGGCTGGTCTTTGTCGTTGAACATGCTCTCCGGCAAGGCTTTGCGCATCGACTATGCTCCAGGCCGCCACGGATGCGTTTGCACCCGCCACAACCTGGCCGTTCATACACGGCGGCGCTTAATAAGCCCTGAGGGACGGGCCCGGCCGCGGATTCGAGGTTAATGAGTGGTGCTGGCTCGTTCCTAAGACGCTGCTTTGGCGCCGAGCGAGCGCATGAACATCGCCATGCCGTAGTGGCAGACCATGAAGGAGCCGAGCTCCATGATCTGCGCCTCGCTCCAATGCTTCTTCATCTCGTCATAGAATGCTTTGTCGATCTGCGCGGCGTCGAGATACATCATGTCGGCAAAGCGCAGCGCGACCTTCTCCGCCTCGCTGAAGCTTTTGGCGTCGTCCTCATATTCGAAGCAGCCTTCGTCGATCCGCTTTTCAGTCAACCCCGCGGCGAGCGCCTGGCGCGACCGCAACGACGCGAAATAGTTGTCGTTGGCAAGACGCGCCAGCAGAACCCGGACAATCTCCTTCAGCCGGTGATCGACGTTGCCTTGTGTGTGGCTCATCAATAGCGCGCGCATCATCGGCTTGGCCTGCGCCGGCGCGCGCGCCAGAATCCGCGGAAACAGATCGTCCGGCACGCCCAAGGCTTCGCCTTGCGCGATCAGATCGAGCAACTCCGGATCGGTGATGGCCTCCCGCGGCAACGGCGCGATATGGGTCACTTGGCGGTCTCCGGTGTGAGCGGTACGGGCGCGGTGCCATAGAGCGCCTCAGATTCGGCCTGGGTCAGCAGGCGTCCATCCGGCGAAAACAGCGGATAGAACTTCAGCGAGCCGAAGAAGGTGTGAAAGCCGAGATTGATGCCAATGAAGACACCCAACTCGACGATCTGATCTTCGCTGTAATGCCGGCGTAATTCGTCGAAGAACGCGGCATCGACCGCGCCGGGATTAGCCGACATCAATTCGCTGTAGCGCAGCGCGATCTTCTCGGCTTCGGTGAAGCGCCGGCTCTCGGCGTAATGACCGATGCCCTCGTCGAGCAGTTCTTCCGATAATCCCTGTCGCTTCGCCGAAGCAGACCGAACATTGCCTCAATAACTACACGACACCGCGCGGGACAGTTGCACGCGAATCACTTCCTTCAGCCTGTGTGGGATGGTGCCCTTGTTGAAGCAGGCGTCCCACATCACGAACATCGCCTCGCAGAGATCGATGTTGTGGCCCATCATGGCGTGGAAGCCGGGATCGGGCGCGCGATGCTCCAGGCATTTGTCGATGTAAGGCCGCAGCTTGGTTTTGCGCAGCTCGTCGATGTCGAGCATCGTGATGTTGGGCATTCCCAGTCTCCCCACCGCACAGGCAGGCGGATGCTGACAGGCCGCCGGCGGCCTCGCAAGCCGCCCCGGATCACGGCGTCTTGATAGTTTCACGCCCTAAAAGCCGCGCCCCACCGCAATGCAGCAGGTGCAATTTACCCGACTGCGGAATATAGCTCGCCTCGCCATGTTGGTTATGACACCTGCGGCTGCACCACGCCGCGCACAAGACCGGGAAATACGATGACCTTTCGCACTGACAGTTCGCATTCTGCATTGAGCTCCGCCGACGGCCTGGCCGCCAGCACCTCCGATTTCGTTCTCCTGATTGGGCGTATTCTGCTGGGCATCATTTTTGTGCGTAGCGGCTTCGGCAAGATGTTCGACATTGGCGCCGTGGCGGCGTCGCTGCCGCCGCGTGGCATCCCGGCCTTCATGGCCTATATTTCGGTGCCGGTGGAATTCTTTGGCGGGCTGGCGCTGCTGTTCGGCTTCGCCACGCGCTACGTCGTGGTGCTGATGACCGGCTTCATGCTGATCGCGACCTTCAGCTCGCACCGCTATTGGGAATTCTCCGATCTCGCCCAACGCCGGGCGCAGGACACCAGCTTCTGGAAGAACATGTCCATGCTCGGCGGTTTCGCGTTCCTGTTCGTGACCGGTCCGGGCCGCTTCAGTCTCGACGGCTTGTTGCGCAAGCGCGGCTGACGAGAGAAGGTCAGGCGGCGCGCACGCGGGCGAAGAATGCCGAGACTTTCGATTCGAGGTCGCCGGCCCGCGACGATACCCGCGCGGTCAGATCGGCAATTTCCGCGAAGGCAGTAACACTGCGGCCGGCGGCTCGCTCGACTGATAGAATCTCGACGGATGCGCTGGCCGTGCGGTCGGCAGCGGCCTGGATGCTGCCAGCGATTTCGACGGTGGTGCAGCTTTGCTGTTCGACCGCTGTTGCGATACTTGTCGCGGTCCCTGTCAATTGTTCGATCAAGCGTGCGATCGAGGAAATTTCATCGACCGACTTCCGCGTGGCGTCCTGGATGGCGGTCACCTGATGGTCGATCTGCTCGGTGGCGCGAGAGGTCTGGTTCGCGAGCGCCTTGACCTCGACCGCCACGACGGCAAATCCTTTACCGGCATCGCCGGCGCGCGCCGCTTCGATGGTCGCATTAAGCGCCAGAAGATTGGTTTGCGCCGCGATCGTGGAAATGATGTTCACGACCGAACCGATATGTTCGGCGGCGTCGTTCAACGTGAGAATGGCATTTCGCGTTCGTTGTGTGTCTTCCACGGCTGTATTTGCCAGTTGCAAGCCGCGCGTGGTTTCGCGGGCGATGTGCTGGATCGATCCCGACAGCCCGTCCGTGGCTGCGCCGGTGGCGCGCACGCGCTCGGTGGTTTCCGCCGCTGCGGCCGACGCCACCGCCATGCGCTTGAGCGTCTCGCCGGCAAGCGCGCGCATTGTCGAACAGGTCCCGGTCAGCGAGGTCGAAGTATCGTTGATGGCCGTCAGCACGTCGCCGATGGCGCCGGCAAAGTCGCTGATCGCCTCGTCGATTTCCTCGCGCCTTTTTAAAGCGGCTTCCTCCGCGGCTTCGCGATGCAGCGTCATGGCATTGGCGACGTCGAAGGCGATGACCTGGGAAAGGAGCTTGCAAGCCTCGGCAAGCTTGTGAGGCGAAAACCGGTGTTGGCGCGCCAGCGCATCGACACCGGCGCGGAACAGGAAGTTTCCGGCCGTGCTGCGCAAACGCGCGTCAAACCCCATGGCGGCCTCCCGTTCCACGGTGTGTCGGCTGGACTCAAAATAGCGGTCGCCGAGTTCTCCGCTGAGCAACGCCTCCAAATGCGCGATTTCGAGCTTTTTGATCGAATCGCGGTGCTGCGTGACGGTCACACCAAGGCGGGGTATGCGCGCGGCGGCGTCGAGAATGGCGTGAACCGCCGGTTCGACGTGGGGCGCGATCGCGGGCCAAATCCCCTTAATCGCCCGGCGGGCCGGTGCATCGAGCTCGTAGAGGGCATAGCGGGCCTCGACCCCGTGGATGAATGTGTCTGTCGGCATGTTTGGCAGACTCTTCGATCGGCCGAGATCCCCGGCCCCTAAAACCCGCCGTTTTTATATCGCCGATTGGTTGTGGCAGTCTTAATGTTCGCGGAGCAGGGCGGCTTACTTGGCGACTGGTTATCCGGCGCCTATTGCGATAAATCCGGGGCGCATACGGCCAAAAACAATCCCCGGAGGACACTGGTGCCCGCATCTCTTCAAGGCGAACTGCAGCCGACCATTTTCCGCTTCAAGCTCGGCGGTTTTGAAGCCGCGACCATCCTGGACAGCAAAGGCGTTCGCGAAGGATTGCATCCGATGTACGGCGCCAATGCTCCGGCCGACGAGGTGCAGGCGCTTGCCCGGGCCAACAACATCGACCCCAGCCGTGTTGAGCACGCCAACATCCCGACGATCGTCAATACCGGCAAGGAATTGGTGCTGTTCGACGTCGGCAATGGCGCGCTGCCGCGCGAATATGAGCAGCTCAAGACCCGCATGCCGGCCGGCAATCTGGTCGCCCGGCTGGGGCAGGCCGGCTACAAGCCCGAAGACATCGACATCATCGTGCTGACGCACGGGCATCCGGACCACATTGGCGGTCTGGTCGAAGGCGGCAAGCCGGTATTTTCGAAGGCGCGCTACGTCTTCGGCGCCGCCGAATACGATTTCTGGAAAAAGAACGAAAACGTGCGCGAGGCGCGCAAGTTCAACCAGAAGCTCTTCATGACGATCTGCGAGCCGCTGGCCGACCGTTCGACCTTCATCAAGCCGGGCGACGAAGTAGTGTCCGGTATTCGCGCCGTCGATGCCGCGGGGCATTCACCGGGCCTGCTCGCGTTTCACATCGAAAGCGAAGGCAAGCGCTTCATGATCACCGCCGACATCATGACTCAATACGTCATGGCGGTGCAGCGGCCGGAATGGCATTTCGAGATGGATGACGACAAGGACAAGGCGGTTGCGGTGCGCAAACGCACGCTTGACATGCTGGCAACCGAGAAGCTGTTCGTCGCCAGCTTCCATATGCCGTTTCCCGGCATTGGCTGGATCGACAAGACCGCCAGCGGCTATCGCTGGGTGCCGCACAGCTATCAGCTGAATCTGTAGGCCGACGGCGCGGCCGCGCCGATTCTTATAGGGCGCGCTACTTGGTGACGCCCCAGACGAACTGGGTTTGTCCGCGGCGCGGCGCCAGGTTTTCGGCGTCGCAACGCTCGACTTTGTCTTCGACCGACTGCCCGGTTTTGTTGTCGAGGACCAGGTTGTGACAGAATACGCCGTCAAGCATCGGCCGCGAGATCTTGGCGGTCTTGTACTTGGCGGCGACATCTTCCTGTTTGAAATGGGCCTGGATGTCGGGGATCAACGTGGCGGCGCCGCTCAACAGGCCGCCGCCGATCAAAATGGCGAAGAACGATAACGCAATGACCGTGTGCCGGAATTTGGCCCGCGCTGCGCGCGTTTGGTCCGCCACGCGTTGTGCGCGCAATGCCGCTTGAGCTGAGCCGACCGTGGATTCCATCGGCTACGATTAAGCAAAACAGTTTGAAAGGCCGTAACGCCGGTCGTTAAAACTTTAAAGATATAGCACCCGCTCAGTTACCGCGGCGGCGAGCACCTTGCGAAATGATCAACAAAGTGCGGTGCGCAATGGCGTCGGCCAGCGGCGCGTTGCGGCGCATCTCCAGCGAGGCCTCGGCGAGTTGCTCCATAACGCGCAGCAGGCGCGCCGGCGCCCAATGGCGCAGAGCCTCGCCGACCAGTTTTTCGCGGGTGAAATGCACCGGCGGCGCGCCGCGCTTCATGGCGAATTCGATGGAGTCGCCGGCATCCACCGCCAGCTTCATTTTGTGAAGGTTGGCGACCTGCCGGATCGCCGCCGAAATGATCGCGGCGGGCGACGAACCGCCCGCGCGCGCCTTGCCGAATTCGATTTCGACGTCCGGCGTCCGCCCGGCAAAGGCCGCGTCGACGACGCCGTCGAATCCCAGCGCCGAAGCGTCGGCCACCACAGCCATCACGTCGGCGAGTTCGACACGCTGCTGGCCCCTGGCATAAAGCGCGAGCTTGCGGATTTCATTGCGCGAGGCCAGACGGTCGCCGCCCAGCAGCGCCGACAGCGCGGCGCGGGCGTCCGGCGCAATCGTCAAATTTGAGGCGCGCATCTCGTCGTCGATCAGCCGTTCAAGATCGCGAGCGTTGTCGACATAACATGGCAATGCCGCGGCGGCTTTGGCTTTCTCGCACAGCGCACGAAGCGGCGCGGTTTTTCGCAGATCGCCGGCCTCGATGATGATGCGGCATTCTTTCGATGGCGCGTTGATGACGATCTCGACCGCACCGGCGATGTTGCGCGCACCGGCGCGCACCAGCACCGCGCGGCGGCCGCCGAACAGCGGCACGGTGTGCGCCTCTTCCACCAGCCGCGACGGATTGGCGGTGAGGTCTTCGCCCTCGATGCGCACGAAGGAGAACGGATCGGAAGGGTCGTCGACGGATGCTTTCACCAGGGCATCAACGCGCTCGCGCACCAGGCCGGCGTCAGGGCCATAGACCAGCACGATCGGCATGCCCGGATCAGGCTTGGCAATGAATTTGTCGATGTCGAAGGCTTTAATGGCAGTCATGCTGGCGGAAAGGTAGTGCGCGGCGGCGGCCGAGGCAATGCGAACGGCGCCTTAAAGCGGGCGTAACTGTACC
>CAITEM010000421.1 GCA_903891395.1 uncultured Hyphomicrobiales bacterium
ATTCCTGCTGCGCAAGAAGCCGATCTGGCGCGCCGAGCTGAAGGAAATTCTGTTCACCAAAGGCAGCATCGTCAAAGCGGGCGAACGCGGCGAGAAAAAAGCCGACTAGTTCGCGCCTATTTTTTTAACAAAAAACCGCCGAACCCGGCCAGGGTTCGGCGGCTATTTTGACGTCCGTACCGGACGCCTAGCGGTGCATGAACAGCGCCAGGATCAGAATGATCGGCAGCGGCACGCCAAGCAGCCACAACAGTGCGCCTCGTCCAAAACCCATAGCAGCCTCCACATAAATCTCGCGACGTTTAAGTCTCGAGTTGCCTCGTTGCGATGGGCAGAGAACCCGCATCCCCGGCAATTTGTTCCATCCGGTTCCGGCACAGCAAAAACATCTTCGAACAAATGCAGCAGTCCGGAACCAATGTTCCGCGCGCCGGTTAAGCCGCTGCCAAGCGAGAATAATTCCGCTTGAACGGAGGCTTAGGACGATGATCACGGATACCGGGAATCCACTCTATGACGACGCCGATTCGGCGGTCAGCTGGAAAGCAATTTTCGCCGGAGCCACAGGCTCCATTGCCATCACGATGATCTTGGTGGCCTTCGGCATTGGCGTCGGCTTCACCGTCGTGTCGCCATGGAGCGGCCAAGGCGTTTCGGGCACGACATTTACCGTCGCGGCCGGTATCTACCTGTTCGTCGTCGCCATGCTGTCATCGACCATTGGCGGCTATCTCGCCGGCCGCTTGCGTTCGCGCTGGCAGACCGTGAACGAACATGAGCGCTATTTCCGTGATTCCGCCCATGGCTTCGTGGTCTGGGCTGTCGCTACGATCGTCACTGCTGCCGTGCTCGGCGGCGCGACCTCGGGCCTGATCGGCGGCGCCGCGTCCGTCGCTGCCCCGGCCGCCACCGCTGGCGCGGCTTCGCAACCGTCCGACATCTATGTCGATCAGTTGCTGCGCTCCACGCCGGCTCAGACCAACGCCAATGCGACCACGGCCCCTGCCGCGACCGCGGCGCAGGCCACGTCACCGACCGCCGCCGACCAGACGGCAGCGCCGTTGCAGGGCGGCCAGATCGGCCAGCCGCAACGTCAGCAGATCGGCAATCGCGCCGAGATCACACGCATCCTCGCGCCAAGCATGCTCAAAGGCGGTTCGGTGTCAGACCCGGACAAGAAGTATCTCGCCAGCGTCGTTGCTTCGCGCAGCGGCATCTCGCAGGCCGACGCCGAAGCTCGCGTCGACCAGGTGATCACCCAGGCCAAGACTGCGGCCGACAAGGCCCGCAAGTCAGCGGCGTTGTTCGGTCTCTGGCTGGCGGCTTCGATGCTCGCCGGTGCGCTCTCGGCCGCTCTGGCCGCGATCGAAGGCGGCAATTTGCGTAACCGCGAATGGTACGTCGAAGACACCCGCACCCGCGTCGTCGCCGCCGAGTAATTCGGAAACAACAGGAGTTCACGATGCCGATTATTCTTTATCTGCTCGGTCTGCCGATCAGCCTCATCATCATCCTGATGGTTCTGGGCGCGGCCTGATCTCGCTTCAAACGAAAAGCCCCGCCGGTGGAAACGCCGGCGGGGTTTTCTTTTATGGACCGGAAGTCTTTTCGATCAGCCGATGAGCCATCGCTTCGAATAGCCGTGACGCGATGGCGACATACAGGACGAGACCAATCACTTGCAGCACCGCGCCGATCAGAATGGCTAAAACCAGTAGCGAAGCTGAATCGAGATAGGCGATCGCAAATACCAAAATCATCGCAACTACAGCGACCGGCAGCGTCGCCACTAGAAAAATGAGGAAGATTCTCCAAAGGTGGCCAGCGCTATCGGCCCAGGCGTGAGCCGCCGTCGCGGCGGGCGCCTCGACAGCAATAGCTGGAAGCAGGATTACCAGTCGTATCACTACCGAAAGCAGTGCGATCAGGCCGAGTACGATCAAGACGGCAAATAATACGAACGTCAAATAGTCCGGAGGAGCGAGATCAAAAAGGAAAGTCAAAAGGAAGTTAGAAATCAATAGCGCCAGCAGCCAAGCGAAGAATGCCCTGAAGGTGGGATGCCGCGGATCGAGGCGATAAGCAGATGTCACCTCGCCGAGAATGATGAAGCGGTGCCCGGCGATCATGATCGGCGTTAGAAAGAAATTCTGTGCGACACTGAATATGAACTCAATTGTTTTGCCTAACATCGAGCTTTCTTCGCCGCGGACGGCGATAAAACTTTCGAGCAGGCCAAGCGCGACGATGATGACCAGTGCGCCACCGATGAGAATGGGCATCGCCAGAACGACGTGCAACAGATCGCGGTACGCGGTCTTTGCGGCAAGCAGGATCGGAAATTTGGTCATCGCCGCCTCACCCCCATGGGACGACAGCGGTATGATAGCAGAACGCGCGGCAGCCGGTAAGCCGCCCGCTCAGTCGCTCTGGAGAATAACGTTCTTCACCATCGGGTAGATCTGGTTCTGCCAGGTCCGGCCGGAGAATACGCCGTAATGGCCGACGCCGGCCTGCATATGATGGCGCTTGCGGTACGGCCGTAGCGAGGTGCAGAGATCGTGCGCCGCAAGCGTCTGGCCGACGGCGCAGATGTCGTCCTTCTCGCCTTCCACCGTAAACAGCATCGTGCGTTTGATCGCCGCCGGATCAACCTTGTCGTTCTCATAGGTCAATTGGCCGAGCGGCAGCGCGTGATCCTGAAACACCAACTTCACGGTTTCCAGATAGAACTCGGACGCCAGATCGAGCACGGCAAAATATTCATCGTAGAACGCCTTGGTGGTGGCGGCCTTTTCCAGATTGCCATTGGCGAGATTCTCATAGAGCTCGCGGTGCGCCTTCACGTGGCGCTCCATGTTCATGCTCATGAAGGCGGCGAGCTGGACAAAGCCCGGATAAACTTTGCGCCCGCCGCCTGGATAGCGCGCCGGCACGGTGGCGATCAGCTTTTTCTCGAACCACTCCATCGGCTTGCCTTTGGCAAGCTCGTTAACCTTGGTCGGGTTGACGCGGGTGTCGATGGGCCCCGCCATCAACGTCATCGAGCGCGGCTGCGCCGGATTGTCACGTTGCGCCATCACGCTTGCGGCGACCAGCGCGCTGACGCAAGGCTGGCACACCGCCACCATGTGGGCGCCCGGACCGATTTTCTCGAGGAAGCGGATGATGTGCGCGGTGTAGTCGTTGAAGGTGAAAGCGCCGTCGCTCAGCGGTACGTCGCGGGCGTTGTGCCAATCCGTAATGTAGACGTCATGTTCAGCGAGCATGGTCTTGACGGTGGCGCGCAGCAGCGTCGCGAAATGCCCGGACAGCGGCGCGATCAGCAGCACACGCGGCTGCTCTTGGTCGACGTCCTTCTTGAAATGGCGCAGCGTCGCGAACGGCGTGACGTCGGCGTCTTCCTCGGTTACCGCCACTTCGCGGTTGCCGACCATGATGGTGTTGATGCCGTAAGGCGGCCTTGTATGGGTGAGCCCTGCCCGCGCGATCAATTCATACGCCGCGGTCAGATTGCTGAGCGCCGAAGGCCGCGCCGAGCCGTTGAGCTTGCCGCCGATATGTTTGAGCGCGTCGCCGGCGAATGCCCGCACCGGCCCCATAATGTCCGATTGCGCCTGGTAAGCCTGATACAGCATCGATACCCCGCGGCTGGCCGCTAGCGCGCAAGCTAGTTCATTTCATGTTGCACTGCGAGATAAAAATTTGAGGCGGCAGTAACCACGTGCCCCCTGGGGACAAACGTGCAGACGTGTCATTTTGCGGCACGGGAAGGTATTGAAGTGTCTGTACTTTCGTCTAAGGTGAACTGCCGGGCTTCGATGACTAAGGGATAAGTGCGCCCCATGGCTAAAGCTGCCCCGAGCAAGGCTGCCCTCACAATCGCCAGCAAGAATTATGGCTCCTGGTCGCTGCGCGGCTGGTTGTTGTGCAAGATGGCCGGCCTCGAATTCGAGGAACAGGTGGTGGCCAGCGACGACCCCTCGGCGCGCGCCGAACTCCTCCTGCTGTCGCCCTCCTTCCTGGTGCCCTGCCTGACCCATGACGGGGTCAAGATCTGGGACACCCTCGCAATCGGCGAATATCTCAACGAGACTCTGCCCGAGAGCGCCCTGCTGCCGACCCACAAAGCGGCGCGCGCGCATTGCCGCTCGATCTGCGGCGAAATGCATTCCGGCTTCACCAATATGCGCTCGGCGCTACCGATGAACCTCAAGGCGCATCATCCGGGCTTCAAAGTCTGGGCCGGCGCGCAGGCCGACATCGACCGGATTCTGAGCATCTGGCGCGAATGCCTGGCGAGCACCAAAGGGCCGTTTTTGTTCGGCACGCGGCCCGGCATGGCGGACGCCATGTTCGCACCCGTGGTAACGCGCTTCCTCACCTACGACGTCAAGCTGGACAGCGACTGCGCCGCCTATTGCAGGGCGATCATGGCGCTGCCGGCGATGCAGGAATGGATCGAAGGCGCCAAAGCCGAGCCCGACGAGGTCGTCGAGCTCGACGTCGAGTTTTAAGCCGCTTTCAGCGAACCGGCTTATGCCGGATGGCCCACGCCAACAGCGCGGCCAGTACCGCGACGGCTGACAGCGGAAACCAGAAGCCCAACCAACGGAAGCCGACCGCGCCGCAGATTGCGCCGCCGAGAAACCCGAACAGTACCGGCCACAGTCCGGCAAAGCGTCCGCGCGCCTGATGCATGAGTTCGATAGCGGCGCTGTCGCCAGGATGCCTTCTCAGGCGCCGCGCCGCGATCACCCATTGCGCCAATTCGATCGACGCCAGCGTGGTGTTCGTTGTCATGACGTTGGTCGATGCGACCCCGCGCATCAGCATCCGTACCAGCGTGCTTTGCACGCCCATCGCCATGACGCCGAGCAGACTCGCGAACAGCGCCATCGGCGCGTTGGGATGGACGAACGGCGCCGCGACCAAGCCGGTCGCCACAAAGCCGCCAACCAAAACGAGTTCGGCTGAAAGCGTCCAGCACAACGCGCGTTTGCTGTCACCCGTGGCCTCGGCCAGAAACACGGCGGCGAAGCCGGCGAGAAAGAACACCGGGATCGCCAGCGTGCGGATCACGTTAACGATGTCGGCGTTGACGATCTGCGCGCCGATCAGCACGAAGCTGCCGGTCACCTGCGCAACGTAAAGCCCGAACAACGCAAAGACCGTGCAGGCGTCGATGATGCCGGCGACGAAGGCGAGCAGCCCGGCGACCCACCTCGGCACCACGATTGGTTTTACCGCCAAGGCATACTCCTCACCCTTTGAGCCAGTTCCCCATCGGCGCGTCGCCGCGACGCGGCCGCTAACGATACGCAGTCCAGCTGACCGACTGTCCCGAAAGGCCGCCGCGCAGGATCATCTGGAAGTTGGTGCCATAAATCGCGACCTGGCACGCGGGACTGGTGCTGACCCGCGACGGCGGCTATTGAAGCGTAGCCCAGCCCTCCGCGGTCCCGTTGCCGAGCGCCTGAAGCGTGGTACGGCCGCTTACGGGACCGATTGGCGCCGGGGTGGAGCCGCCGCCCTGCCGCGCTTCGAGCGCGCCCACCCGTTGCTGCAGCGACTGGAGCTGCTGCGCAATACTGTTGCCTGACTGCGCCTGCTGGAGGGCGGCGACCTGTTGCCCCAGTTGGGCGATCTGCTGCCCCAGTCCGCCAATCTGCTGCGTCAGTTGCTGCTGCACGGACTCGAGCCGCTGCTCCGGGCCAATTCCCGACTGCGCAAGCTGACTCTGCAGTGCGTAGATCTGCTGCTGCAATTGGGTTACCCAGGCGTCCAGCAGGCCAATCGTCGCGTATGAATCTTTTCCCGTTGGGTCGACTTTTGGCGTTGCGGCCGCCCCGAGTGCATCTGATTCCGTCGGCATATAAATCCCCCCGAATTTCAACGGCGCCGCAAAGCTATCATGGACGGGGTCGGCTGAAAGCCGGGGCGCTCATGGGCGTTTGGTCACCGGCACGGTGCGCCCCACCGACGCTTTACGTCAGGCTTGCTTGAGCCACCCGCCGATCCGCTCCACTGCCTCATGCATTTCGGCAGCGGAGCCGGCGTAACAAAAGCGCAGGAAGTTGTGACCGTTGACCGGATCGAAGTCGATGCCGGGCGTCGCCGCGACACCGGCCTCGTTCAGCATGCGCTTGGCGAAGGCGAGACTGTCGTTGGAAAACGTCGACACGTCGGCATAGAGATAAAACGCACCATCGACTGGCAGGAATTTCTTGAGCCCGATCTTCGGCAGGCCAGCGGTGAGAATGCGGCGGTTCTCCTCGTAGCCGTGCTTGACCGTCTCCATCTCGTCGCGGCCGTCGAACGCCGCTTCCGCCGCCACCTGCGCCAACGTCGGAACCGAGATGGCGAGGTTCTGTTGCAGGCGCTCGACTGCGCGCACCATGCTGTCCGGCACCACCATCCAGCCGACGCGCCATCCGGTCATGCAGAAATATTTCGAGAATGAATTGATGACGAGCGCGCGCTCGGAAATATTCGCCGCCGTTTCGGCGGCGAAGGCATAATCCAGGCCGTGATAGATCTCATCGGAAATGACGCGGATGCCCTCCGCCTCGGCCACGGCACTAAGCTGCGACAGATGATCGGCATCCATCATGGTGCCGGTCGGGTTGGCCGGACTCGCGATCAGCAGACCTTTAAGCGGCGTCTTGCGGTGCGCGGCGATCAGCGCCTTGCCGGTCAGCGCCCAGCGCGTCTCGGCCGAGGTTTCGATCAGCACCGGCTCGCAACCGAGCGCGGAGAGAATATGCCGGTATGGCGGATAGCCGGGATTGGCCAGGGCGACCCGGTCGCCCGCCTCGAACAACGACAGAAATGCGAGGATGAAGCCGCCCGACGAACCCGTCGTGACGACGACGCGAGCCGGGTCGAGCTCCAGCCCGTGTGTGTCTTTATAATGCCCGGCGATGCGCGCCCGGAGCGACGGGATGCCGAGCGCCTCAGTGTAGCCGATGCGGCCGTGGGCCAGCGCGGCCTGCGCCGCGGCCCTGGCCGCGGTGGGCGCCGGGTGGAACGGCTGGCCGACTTCCATATGGATGACCCGGCCGCCTTTGGCCTCGATCGCGGCCGCCGCCGCCATCACGTCCATAACGATAAAGGGCGGCACATCGCTGCGTTTCGAGGGAATCAAAAGCTGTTTTGCCGCTTCAAGCATGCTTTTGGCCCGCCTTCAGGGCACTTCCTGCACCCCGCCCCGCTGTTGCCGCATTCGGGCAGCTTGCTCAGCCCTTGTGCGCTTTTCATGACTCAGACGTGATCGCGCAGCGCGTTGACCGCTTTAACCCGCGACAATAGGTTCACGCCTATCCGCTAATGTAGCTCGGCATGATCGAAGACGGCACACCTATCAGGACGCAACGGCGCGCGCCAGCAGCCCGCGCTTTGGCGCTGGTGACGGCATTTGCTTTGGCGCTGTCCGGCGTCGCGCCCTCGTTACAGCCGGCACGCGCGCAGGAAACGGCGTTGCGCGGCTTGCCGATCGTGCGCGACACCGAGATCGAGCAGTTGCTGCGCGACTATGCCCAGCCGATCCTCAAGAGCGCCGGCCTCGCCAAGCAAAACGTGCGCGTCGTGGTATTGAACGACCGCGCCTTCAACGCCTTCGTGATGGATGGCCGCCATATCTTCATCAACGCCGGTGCCCTGCTCGACGCCAAGACGCCCAACGAAGTCATCGGCGTGTTCGCGCATGAAACAGGCCACCTCGCCGGCGGCCACCTGATGAAACTGCGCGAGCAACTCGCTTCGGCGCAAACCGCCTCGATCGTTGCCATGCTGCTCGGCGTCGGCGCCATGGTCGCGGGCGCACGCTCCGGTCAGGCTGGCGGCGCCGATATCGGCGCGGCAGCAATGATGGCGCCGCAATCGGCGATCATGCGCTCGCTGCTGGCCTATGTGCGCACCCAGGAAGACCAGGCCGATCACGCCGGCGTGAAGTTTCTCACCGCCACCCAGCAGTCGCCGCGCGGTATGGTCGAACTGTTTACGCGGCTGGGCAACGAATCCTTATTCAACTCGCGTTACATCGACCCCTATATGCAGACCCATCCGATGCCGGCCGAACGCGTCGCGGCGCTTGAAGCGCTCGCCAAGGCCAGTCCCTATTGGGACCGCAAGGACTCGCCCGAGCTGCAACTGCGGCATGACATGATGCGCGCCAAATTATACGGCTTCTTGGACAAGCCCGACAGCGTCGCGCGCCGCTACCCGCTTGGCGACCACAGCCTGCCGGCGCGATATGCGCGCGCCATTTCGACCTATCGCTTCGGCGACCTACGGTCGGCCGTCACGCAGATCGATGCGCTGGCGCAAGAACAGCCGGCTAATCCCTATTTCCAGGAACTTAAAGGTCAAGCTCTGCTCGAGGGTGGCCATCCAGCGGAAGCGATCGCGCCACTGCGTCGCTCCGTGCAACTTGCGCCCTCGGCGCCCCTGTTGCGCATCATGCTGGCACAGGCCCTTATTGCGTCGAACAATCCGAAGGTCGCCGAGGAAGCCGTCGAGTTGTTGCGCACCGCGTTGCTCAGCGAGCCCGAAGCCCCTGAAGCCTATTCGCAACTCGCCATGGCCTATGGCCGCAAGGGCGACCTCGCCAATGCCGATCTGGCCTCCGCGCAAGCCGCCTTCACCCGCGGTGACCTGCCGACCGCCCGTCAACTCGCCTCCCGCGCCAAGACCCGCCTGCCGATCGGCTCGCCGGCCTGGGTGCGCGCCGACGATATCGTCAACGTCAAATCGCCCACCGCCAGAAACAACTAAGAACTAAATTCGACCACCAAAGGACACCACAAATGACATTCCGCCCGCGCCTGACCGCAGCCGTCCTCGGCTTCGCCGCGCTCCTGGCCTTCGCAGCGCCGCACACCTCGCGCGCCGCCGAATTCTCGACGCCGCAGCGCGGCGAGATCGAAACCATCGTGCGCGAATATCTGATCGCGCATCCCGAAGTGCTCCAGGAGGCGATGACCGAACTGGAGAAGCGCCAGAACGTCGCGGAAGCGGAAAAGCACAAGTCCGCGGTCAAGGACAATGCCGAGGCGATCTTCTCATCACCACGCCAGGTCAACCTGGGCAACGTCAATGGCGACGTCACTTTCGTCGAGTTCTTCGATTACAACTGCGGCTACTGCAAGCGCGCCATGAGCGACATGCTGACGCTGATGAAGGACGATCCGAAGCTCAAGATCGTGCTGAAGGAATTCCCGGTGCTCGGACCGGGTTCGGTCGAAGCGGCGCAGGTCGCGGTCGCGGTACGCATGCAGGACAAGACCGGCAAGAAGTACCTCGACTTCCATCAGAAGCTCTTGGGCGGCCGCGGTCAGGCCGACAAGGCGCACGCGCTCGCTGCCGCCAAGGATGCCGGCCTCGACATGGCGCGGATCGAAAAGGACATGGCGAGCCCGGAAGTGAAGGCCACGCTCGAAGAGAACATGAAAGTGGCCGAGGCGCTCGGCCTCAACGGCACGCCGAGCTACGTCATCGGGTCGGACGTGGTGGTCGGCGCCGTCGGCCTTCCCGCGTTGCAGGAAAAAATCAACACCAGCCGCTGCGGCAAGGCGAGCTGCTAATCCGCCCTTCGGCGGACCTCGTACAGCACGAACCGGGAGGAGCGCGCGCGCTCCTCCAGTAGCGCGGGCAGCGGATTGTCGGCGGGCGGCCCGAGCACATAGAGATAGCGGAAGTCGTTCGTCCAATTGCGCAAATATGACGGCACGATGTCGGCCGTCTTGCCGGCCGCAAGCGCGGTCAAGATCGTCAACGGCACCGGGCCGCCATATGCCACCGCGAGATGCCGCATGTCGGGACGCACGATGACCGGCTGCTTGCCGGCTTCGGCAAATAAATTCGGTACGAAGGCGCGCGCGTAATGCACGGCCAAAACCGGCGCATAATAGAGCGGATATTCGGTGAGATCGTTGAACGGCGGGTCGTCGCCGCTGCCGCTGGTGCCGGTCAGCACCGTCGCGCCCTTCTCGATTCTGTCGAATGACGCGATCAGCGCCGCGTAGTCGGCGCGGTATGGCAGCCACACCGCATAGACGACCGCAAGATTGGCCACGGCCACCACGCTGACGCAGCCAAGCGCCGCAAAAGTCCATCGCCGGTCCGGCAGCGCCAGCGTGCAGAACGCCGGCAGGATGAAAGCCGCGGCCGCGATGACGCGGAAATCGACGAACGACGTGCCGAACAGCTTCGACGGGATCGCCACGTAAAGCAGCGCAAAGCCGATCGCCAGCCACAACCCGCCCGGCGCGAAACACAACCCGCCGCGTTTGGCGGCGAGATAGACGAACCCCAGCAGCGCGACGACGCTCGCCGCCGACACGGTGAGGCTATAGCCGTTGAGAATACGGAACGGCCACAGTGCCTTGAAGGCGAAGAACCACTCAGTACCCTCTCCCCCGATGCCGCCAGCGGTCGTCATCATGATCGCGA
>CAITEM010000422.1 GCA_903891395.1 uncultured Hyphomicrobiales bacterium
AGGGCAACTAAAGCCGGTAACCGCTATTTACCGGCGGCTTTGGTTTCCAGGGCCTCGATCCGGGCCTTGAGGGCCTCGTTTTCCTCGCGCGCCAGGCGAGCCATTTCCTTGACCGCCTCGAAATCCTCGCGCTGGACCACGTCGAGATCCCGCAAAATCCGCTCGGCCTGGGTCTTGAACAGCGTGTCAAATTCCCGCCGCACCCCGGTGGCGACGCCGGCCGCGTCATTCATCAGGCGCGCCATCTCGTCGAAGATACGGTTGCTGGTCTGGGTCATGCGTCCTCTCCGCCAATGGGGACACAATGGCGATCAGGTCATCCCGCTGCAAGACCCGGCGTGCTAGTTGTGTCTTCGGCAACGCTGAACCGGATTCTCTAATGCCTCTCTTGGTCATCCCCTTTCCCGCCTTCGATCCGGTGCTGGTGCATCTCGGCCCCTTCGCCATCCGGTGGTATGCGCTGGCTTACATCGGCGGCATCCTGCTCGGCTGGGCCTATGCCCGCGCGCTGTTGCGAGCCGACAGCCTGTGGGGCGGCAAGGCCCCCCTGACCGTGCTCGACCTCGACGACTTCATCGTCTGGGTGACGCTCGGCATCATCCTCGGCGGCCGCATCGGTTACGTGCTGTTCTACAACCCGGCGCATTTCGCCGAGCATCCGCTCGAAATATTTCAACTGTGGAACGGCGGCATGTCGTTCCACGGCGGCTTCACCGGCTGCGTGCTGGCGGTGGTGCTGTTCGCGAGAAAGCGCGGCATCCCGATCCTGTCGCTTGGCGACATCACCTGCGCGGTCGGCCCGATGGGCATCTTCCTCGGCCGCATCGCCAACTTCATCAACAGCGAATTGTGGGGGCGCCCCGCCGACGTGCCGTGGGCGATGGTGTTTCCCAATGGCGGCCCGTTCCCCCGCCATCCGAGCCAGCTCTATGAAGCGACGCTCGAAGGTCTGCTGCTGCTGGTCGTCCTCTTCGTGCTCGTGCGCGGCGGCGCGCTGAAACGGCCCGGCATGATTATCGGCTGGTTCGCCGTGGTCTATGCGATCGCGCGCAGCATCTGCGAATTCTTCCGCGAACCCGACGCTCAGCTCGGTTTCTTGTGGGGCGGCGCGACCATGGGGCAGTTGCTGTCGATCCCGTTGTTCCTCGCCGGCGTCGGCTTTATCGTTTACGCCATGAGACATCCATTGCGCGCCGAACAGACACGGAGCGCCTGATGGCCGGGCTGTCGCCGCTCGAAACCGAAATCCGCCGGCGCATTTCCGCGGCCGGGCCGATGCCGGTCGGCGAATATATGGGCCTGTGCCTCGGCCATCCGGAGTTCGGCTATTACATCACCCGCGATCCACTCGGCAGACGCGGCGATTTCATTACAGCGCCGGAAATCAGCCAGATGTTCGGCGAGTTGATCGGCCTCTGGATGGCGACCGTATGGACCCAGATGGGTTCGCCGGAACGCATCCGCGTCGTCGAATTGGGCCCAGGCCGCGGCACGTTGATGAACGATGCCTTGCGCGCGGTGCAGATGATCCCGGCATTTCGCGAAGCCCTGGTCGTGCATCTCGTCGAGATCAGCCCGGCGCTGGAAAACGCGCAGGAACGCACGCTCGAACATCTTGGCGTACCAATGTCCTGGCATCCGACGCTGGAGGATGTGCCGAAAGGCCCGGCCATCATCATCGCCAACGAGTTCTTCGACGCGCTGCCAATCAATCACGCAGTCAAGACTGCGCGCGGCTGGCACGAGCGCCAGATCGAGATCGGCCCGGAAGGCAAATTCGCTTTTACCCTAGCGCCGGACCCGATCGCCCATTTCGACATGCTGTTGCCAGCCGGTGTGCGCGCGGCGCCCGAGCAATCGATTTTCGAATGGCGCGACGACAAAGTCGCCATGAATCTCGGCAAGCGGCTGGCCGATCAGGGCGGCGCGGCGCTGGTGATCGATTACGGCCACGCCGACCAGGGCGTCGGCGAAACGTTACAGGCGGTCGGCAATCACGCCTATGCCGATCCGCTGACGACGCCGGGAGAAGTCGATATCACCGCACATGTCGATTTTCGCGCGCTGTCGTTGGCGGTCGAAGCCATGGGCGCCGAAGGCTTCGGACCGATCGACCAGTCGACATTCCTGGGCCGTCTCGGCATCGAGACGCGGGCCGCCGCGCTAAAGAAAAAGGCAACTTCGCGGTCGGCGTCAGCCGACGTCGATGCCGCGCTGGCGCGCCTGATCGGCCACGGCCGCACCGGCATGGGCGAACTGTTCAAGGTCGCCTGTTTCGCCAATGCGTCCGTTGGCGTGCCGCCGGGATTCGCGTAAACAGCAGCCATGTTGCAGGCTCCATCGCTCGCCGCACTTCAGGGCATTCGGCACGGCTTTTTCGACCGCGGCGGCGGCGTGTCGCAAGGCATCTACGCCACGCTGAACGGCGGCGTCGGTTCCGACGATGCCCCCGAGAATGTCGCCGAAAACCGCGGCCGCATGGCGGCCGCGCTCGGCGTCACGGCCGACCATTTTCTAACGCCCTATCAGATCCATTCGCCCGAGGTTGCGACGGTTGACGCGCCTTGGACTTCGGACAATCGGCCCCGCGCCGACGCACTGGTCACCGCCACACCGGGCCTGGCCATCGGCGTGTCGACTGCCGATTGCGGGCCGCTGCTGTTTGCCGACCCCGAAGCGCGCGTAATCGGCGCCGCGCACGCCGGCTGGCGCGGCGCCTTTACCGGCGTGATCGAAGCGACCGTCGCCGCGATGGAAAAGCTTGGCGCCGGCCGCGGCCGCATTGTCGCCGCGCTCGGCCCGGTCATCAGCCAGCCGAATTACGAAGTCGGGGCCGAGTTCGTCGAGCGTTTCATGGCCGCGGATGCCGGTAACGCCCGATTCTTTGCCGCGTCGGCCAGGCCGAACCACGCCATGTTCGACCTCAACGGTTATATCGCCTCCCGTATCGAACGCGCCGGTGTCGGCCACTTCGAGGATCTGAGGCTTTGCACCTATGCCGATCCAGCGCGGTTCTACAGCTTTCGCCGCACCACGCACCTGGGTGAGCCGGACTATGGGCGGCATATCAACGCCATTGCGCTCGCGCGTGAGGCACAGACGACCTAAATTCCTAAAGCCTGCATTCATCCTGATCAAAAAAGCTTCGGGACAAAGCTTTCAGGTCATATTGCCGCGCCCGGTATGCCTTGTTATGACCACGCCGCCTGAGTGCGGCCGGTGGATTTTGTGAGGATCTTGGAATGTCGAAGAACGGGGCGATCAAGCTCGTCGCCGGCAATTCCAACCCTGTCCTGGCACAGCAGATCGCGGAATACCTCAAGGTCAGCCTGACCAAGGCGGTGGTGAAGCGTTTCGCCGATCTCGAGATTTTCGTCGAAATCCAGGAAAATGTGCGCGGCTCGGATGTCTTCGTGCTGCAATCAACGTCGTTTCCCGCCAACGACCATTTGATGGAATTGCTGATCATCATCGACGCGCTGCGCCGCTCCTCGGCGCGCCGTATCACGGCGGTGATCCCCTATTTCGGCTACGCCCGGCAGGACCGCAAACCCGGTCCCCGTACCCCGATCTCGGCCAAGCTGGTCGCCAACCTCATCACCCACGCCGGCGCCGACCGGGTGATGACCCTCGACCTGCACGCCGGCCAGATTCAAGGCTTCTTCGATATCCCGACCGACAACCTCTACGCCTCGCCGGTGATGGTGCGCGACATCAAGGAACGCTTCGACATCAGCAAGCTCAACGTCGTCTCGCCCGACGTCGGCGGCGTGGTGCGCGCGCGCGGCCTTGCCAAACGGATCAACGCGCCGCTTGCCATCATCGACAAGCGCCGCGAGCGGGCCGGCGAATCCGAAGTCATGAACGTGATCGGCGAGGTCG
>CAITEM010000423.1 GCA_903891395.1 uncultured Hyphomicrobiales bacterium
GGCCCCGAAAAGTGGGAACCGGTTTTCGGACATGGCCATGCTCAAGGAATCAAAATGAGCGCCGAACCCGTCATTTCGTTCAAGGACGTCACCAAGACCTTCCGGCGCGCCGACGGCAAAGGCGATTTCGTCGCCGTCGACAAATTGTCGTTCGAGATCGCCAAAGGTGAGATTGTCGCCGTTCTGGGCAAGACCGGCTGCGGCAAGTCGACAATGTTCAACATCGTCGCTGGCCTGACCGAAGCGACCGAAGGAAAAGCCCGCGTCGTCGGCCATGACCCGTTCCGCGAATTCAATTTCTTCCGCGGCAAGATCGGCATCGTGTTCCAGAACGACCGGCTGATGCCGTGGCGCACCGCGCTCGACAACGTGCTGCTCGGCCTGCAGGTGCTCAACACCGACCCGAAGCAGGCCGAAGAAACCGCGCGGCACTGGCTGGCGCGGCTCGGCCTGTCAGGCCACGAGAACGATTATCCGCACGCGCTGTCCGGCGGTATGCGCCAGCGCGTTTCGATCGCGCGGGCCTTCGCCGTCAATCCCGATATCCTGTTGTGCGACGAGCCGTTCTCGGCGCTGGACGAAATGACCGCGCGCGACCTGCGCGCCGAGTTCGTGCGGCTGGTGCGGCAAAACGACAAGACCGCGGTCTTCATCACCCATCAGATCAACGAGGCGATGGAGATCGGCGACCGCGTCATGGTGTTCCACCGCCCGGCGCGCATCGCCTACGAAGCGCGGCTCACCGCCGCCACCGGCGAAGCCGAGCGCACCCAGGTGCGCGACGACATCATGCGCGTGCTGTCGGTCGAACCGGCATCGGCGTAAGCCCTTCCCTCTACGGCCGAACACCACCTTTACGCGCTATTTTACTTTGCGCTACCTTACCCTGGCACGCCATGTGCGAGGGGGAGCCGTCATGTTCAATAACACCGTGCTCGATATAGCGATCGGCCTTGTGCTGATGTACCTGGTGCTCAGCTTGATGGGCACCGTCATCAACGAATTCATCTCGACGGCGATCAGCCTGCGCGCCAAGACGCTCAAGAGCGCGTTGCAGACGTTGTTGGACGACCCGAAGCTCAAGGACGCCTTCTACAATCACGGCCTCATCGACGGCGCCAAGCAGACCGCGGGCGACCCGTCTTATCTGAACGGCCAGACCTTCGCTCTCGCCATCATCGGCGGCCTCACACCCGACACGCCCCTGCCCGCCTTCGACGACATCAAGAAAGCCATCGGCGACCTCAACGTGAACAGCAATATCCGCGACGCGCTGCTGTCACAGGTATCGAACGCCGACGGCGATCTCACCCGCTTGCGCAACAACATCGCCAACTACTTCGATTCGACGATGGACCGCGTCAGCGGCGTCTACAAACGCTATCTGAAATGGATTTCGCTCGCCGTCGGCTTTGTCATTGTGATCTTGCTCAACGCGGATTCGATCAAGGTCGGCCAATCGTTGTGGAACGACTCCTCCCTGCGCGCGCAGATCGTCGCGAATTCAGGAACCTTCGTCAAAGCCGGCATACCGAGCACGGACGTGAACTCGATCAGCCCGACAGCGCTGGGCCAGCAACTCGGAAAACTGGAAGACAATATCCGTCCCTTGCCGATCGGCCTGACGCAAAACGAAGTCGCCTACCTGTGGTCGGCGGTCAGCGGCAACCAGCATATGTCCTGGTCCGGCTTCTGGTGGTTCCTGAGCAAACTGTTCGGCCTCTCGATCACGGCTTTCGCCATCTCGCTCGGGGCGCCATTCTGGTTCGACATGCTATCGAAATTCATGAACGTGCGCGGCACCGGCGCCAAACCCGACGCCACTGCGATCACGGAAATCAAGCAGCCGCCGGGACCGACGCTGACGATTACCACTCAGCAACCGCTGACGACGACACAGGCCTCACCCGGCAAGTCCTAGTTCCTTGGCAAGGTCGTCGATACGGCGGAGCTTGTCGGGCTCCGCCGCCAGCGCGCGCTTGGCGTCGGTCGCGGCGGACTGCGCCTTGTCGCGCTCGCCCAGCACGGTGTAGGCGCGCACCAGACGCAGCCACCCTTCGACGTCGGAGCCATCCTGCTTCAGCCGGTCGGCGAGCCGCGCCACCATGCCGCCGATCATCTGCTTCTGTTCGTCGGCATTCATCGTCGAGGCCGCGGCGACATCGTCGGCTGAGGGTCCGGGCGCCGGCGGCGTCGCGTTCTGCGACGGTGGTGCGCCGCGCTCGAGCGCCTGGCGCACCACCGGCACCCAGGGCGCGCCGGGTGGCGCATGGGCCAGCAGATCGCGCCAGATCGCCTCGGCCTCCGCGCGCTTGCCGTCCTGATCGGCGGCGAGGCCCAGATAGAAACGGGTTTTGACGTCTTCTTTGTCGAGCGAGAGCGCGCGGTCGAACGCGGCTTTGGCATCGATCGAGATGACGCCATTCGCGGCCGCGGTCATCGCCTCGCCCAGATCGGCTTGGCGAGACGCCGTCTCGCCGTTGAGACGGATCGCGTTCTGCCAGGCGCGCACGGAATCGTCGAAACGGCCCATGCGCATGTAGACCGGTGCCAGCACTTCCCAGGCGCGGCCGTCGTTCGGGTTTTGCGCGGCGCGCTGCTCGACCTGCGCCACCAGATCCTCGATCGGCTGGCTTTCGTTCGTCGCGCGCGAACGGTCCGCCAGCGGTTCGCCTGGCAACTGCGGCGAGCCGAGATAGATATAGAGCGCGACCGCGCCGAGCGGCAGCAACGTCAGGCCGGCGATCGCCGTGACGCGACGGCGCCAGAGGGGCGCGGCGCCTTGCTGGGTGTCGCGCGTCGCCTTCTCCGCGTCGTCGGCCGCGGCCAGAAGCCTGCGCGAGATTTCGACCTTGGCAGCCTCGGCTTCGGACTCGCCGATCAGACCGGAAGTGCGGTCGCGCGCCACTTCGTCGAGCTGATCGCGATAGACGGCGATATCGCTGCCGCCGCGGCTGCCGTCACCCCGCGACAACGGCCACAGCACGGCGAAAATCGCCGCCGCCGTCATCAGTGCAAACAGAAACCAGAGCGCCATCGCGCCCTTTTACAGAGAATTGGCCAGAATCAAAGCGTCGATCAACCCGCTTACCAGGCCCAATAATCAGGCTTTGGCGGCGCGCGCCTCCGGCGCCGTCACAGGGACGACGTCGACCTCGACTTCAAGCTCGGCGCCGCCCGAGCCGACGAACACGCCGTAGACCGGCGAGACGTCGGAGAAATCGCGGCCGACCGCCAGCGCGATGTGATCGTTGCCGACGTCTATAGCGTTCGTCGGATCGAAACCGAGCCATCCGTCGGAAGCGCCGCACCAGACCGAGACCCAGGCATGGGTGGCGTCGGCGCCCTCGAGCCGCTTCTCGCCCGGCGGCGGGATGGTGCGGATATAGCCGCTGACGTAGGCCGCCGGCAGGCCGAGCCCGCGCAGCCCCGCGATCATGATGTGCGCGAAGTCCTGGCAGACGCCGTGGCGCTGCGTGAAGGCTTGCAGCAACGGCGTGTTGATGTCGGTCGTCTCCGGCTCGTAGTCGAAGTCGGTGCGGATGCGCTTAATCAGGTCGCGCGCGGCCTCGAGAATGCCCCGGCCCGGCTTGAAGCTCTCGCGCGCATAGCGCGTCACGTCCGGCGACAATTGCACGCGCGAACTGGCGAACATGAAATGCGCCGGCGCGCTGCCGGTGAGATCGCGGCTGAGCAGCGCCGCGTTCGACACGTCTTCCCAGCTTTCTCCCGACAGCGGCAGCGCCGCCTGGTGCGTCAACTCGACCGTCGAGATGGCCTCAATCGTGAGCTCTTTGTGCTCGGTGTCGATGGTGACGACGTTGACGATGTTGCCATAGAAGTCGCGTTCGGTTTCCACCGACAGCGGCAGCGGCGAAATGTTGAGGGCATAGGCCGTGCAGTGCTGGCCGTTTTCCTCGCGCGGCGTGACGCGCAGCACTAGCCGCGCAGAAGCGACGCGGCGAGTATAGGAATACGCGGTCAGATGCCGGATATTATAGATCACGCCAAACCGCTCGCGCCGAGGCCCCCCGGAAGCTCGGGGCGCTGCAGGAAGTAACGCGTGGCGACGGCATCGGCAAAGCTTGTCACTTTCTGTTCGAACGCCAGGATCGTCGAGGTCTTGAGCTGGCCCGCCGCCGAGGTGGAGATTTCGGTCGCAAGCCGTTCGACGATCTGCCGCGGTTCCTCAAGCAGGCCGTCTTCGTGCAGAGCGGGAAGTTCCGCAATGTGCGCTTTCAGCGACTCGATCTGGAACCCGACCGAGCGCGGATTGAACGGATCGAGTAGCACCATATCGCGTACCGGCGCCAGAGCGACGCCGCTGACGTAACGCGAGCGATAGGTGATCTGGGAGTCGATCAGGTCCAGCAGCACGTCGAGATCGTCGGCGCTGGCCTCCTCGGAACCGAAGGTGCGCGCCAGGCGGCAGGTATTGATGGCGCGTTCAGTGCGCCGCCCCATATCGAGGAAACGCCAGCCGGCGCTGCGATTCATGTTTTCCTGCTCGAGGCCGGCCAGCGCCGCGATCGTCTGCAAAGCGCGGTCGGCCGCTTCGAACACGTCGGCCTCGTTCATCAACTCATCCGTGTTGGTGAGCTGGTTGTCGAGAATACGCAGCAATTTCGATGCGTCGATCGAGATGCGCTCACGGATGATGGAGCCGGCGCTACGCGCCAGCCGCACGCCGGACAGGCCTGAGCCATAGGCCTCGTCGTCGGCGAGTGCCTGACGGGCAATGGTGAAAGTCGGCGCCTCTTCGTTTTCTTCCGTCACCGCGCCCCAGGCGAACAACTGGTGTCCGAGCAGGGCCAAGGTCTTGGACAAGTCGCCGGACGACAGATCCATTTCCAGGCTGCGCGCGCACAGGCAGCGCACCACGCGCAAGGTCGTCTCGGCGCGCTCCAGATAACGGCCGTACCAGAACAGATTGTCGGCGGCCCGGCTCGGCAGATTGCCGAGGATGCGCCGGATGCGAACCTTGTCGCTCGACGGCAGCAGCGTTTCCATCACCACCGGCTTGGACGACAGCACCCAGACGTCGGCGGATTGCACGCCCTCGCCCATGCTGACGGCGCGCACGTCGGGCCGCGCCGAGATACGGCAGAACCCGCCGGGCATCACGCGCCAGCCATCCGGCGTCGCGGTCGCAAACACGCGCAGCGAGAACGGCCGCGGCACCAGTTGTCCGTCGCTCCAGACCGGCGCGGTAGAGAGCCGCACCACTTCCTGGCCGACATAATCGAGACCGCGGGTTTCAACCGCTTCGCGCAGGCGCGCGCGGTCGGCTGGCAGAAGACCGGCCGGCACCACCTGCTGGCCGGCGGCAAAGCCCGGGATTTCATTGCCGAAAGCGCCGGCAATCGCCATGTCGTCGAAATCCTTGAGCACGTCGCGCTGCGCCTCGCGGTCGCCGCACCACCAGGTCGCGATGTTCGGCATGCGCAGGTCTTCGCCGAGCAGATGCTTGGCGATGCGCGGCATGAAGCTCATCA
>CAITEM010000424.1 GCA_903891395.1 uncultured Hyphomicrobiales bacterium
AGGCGGCGCGGTCGGGTCCGACGATGATGCCATGCGGCGCGGCGTTACGCCCGAGCGAGACCTGCGTCACCTTGCCGGTTTTCGGATCGAGGATGCCGAGCGCGCCTTGGCTTTGCGCCGTGTACCAGACCATGCCGTCCGGCGCCGGCGCCACGTCATGCGGATGCGCGCCGCGTATCACCTCGTAATACGCCACATCCGCGGCCGGCGCCCGGTCGATACCGAGCGCAAAAACCGCGACCGTCGCCACCACGATGGGAATCATGCTGCCCCTCACTCCGCCGCTGCGTGCTTGCGGCCCGGCGCGGCCCAGCGTTCGGCCGCCGCATCGTCGGTTGCCTTGGCGTCCACCCAGGTTGTCCCGTCCGCCTTCTCGACCTGTTTCCAGAACGGAGCGCGGGTCTTGAGATAATCCATCAAAAATTCCGCCGCCGCAAAGGCGGCCTGGCGATGCGACGACGCGGTTGCCACCATCATGATGTCTTCGCCGGGCTGGATGCGGCCGTGACGATGAATGACAGTCACGCCAATCAACGGCCAGCGCGCAACGGCTTCGGCGACGTGACGCTCGATTTCGGCCTCCGCCATACCGGGGTAATGTTCGAGCGTCAGCGCCACGATCGGCTCACTGCCTTCGTTGCCGCGGCAAATCCCGGTGAAAGTCACCAAGGCACCGACATCGGTGCGGCCGCCGGACAGTTTCTTGGCCTCGGCGGCGGCGTCGAACGGCTCGCTCTGGATGCGCACAGTGGTGGTCATGCGAGGAATGTAGCGCAATGCGCCACCCGCGTCATTCCATCAGGAGATGCTAACCACCCGTCATTGGCGGGAAAAACGCGATTTCCGACGCGGTTCCAATGGGGGTCTGCGGCTTGACGTGGGTCTTGTCGATGGCGGCGCGGATTACCTTCGGATTGTCGAAGGCATGGGCATATTCCTCGCCGCGCGACGCCAGCCAGGTCATCAACTCGCCGATTGTGGCAACGCCGTCCGGGACATCGACGTCTTCTTCGGCTTTGCCGACGCGCTCGCGCACCCAGGCGAAATAGCGAAGCTTCATTCTGCTTTCCCGCGCACGATCTTGTGCGGAAACCGGTTCCCGCTTTTCGGAATCATGCGCTCAATCGATCATATATCTAAGGCCGGCGCGCAAGTAGTCCCACCCGGTGTAGAGCGTCACGATCGCCGACAGCCACATCAGTGTGATGCCGATCTCGATGGTTTGCGGCAGCACTTTCACGCCGGCGTCGCCCGCGATGAGAAATCCGATGGCAACCAGTTGCCCCATCGTCTTCCACTTCGCCAGTGTCGTGACCGGAAGACTGACGTGCAGATCGGCGAGAAACTCGCGCAGACCAGACACCAGGATTTCGCGGCACAGAATGATGACCGCGGCGAGCAGTGTCCAGCCGCGGATGGTGCCGTCCGCCGCCAGCATGAGCAGGCAGGACGCCACCAGCAATTTATCGGCGATCGGATCGAGCATCCGACCAAGCGATGACTGCTGGCCCCACATCCGGGCGAAATAGCCGTCAAGAATGTCGGTAATGCCGGCCGCGATGAAGATCGCCAGCGCGACCCAGCGCAGGCGGAGGTCGCCGCTCAGGATCGACTGCCAATACATCAACCCGACCACCACCGGAACGGCGGCGATGCGGGCGTATGTCAGTATATTGGGCAGCGCGAGCGGGTGCGCCGGAAGTCGGCCGGGCCTGGCATTCATACGCGACAAAGGACCATCCTGACGCGGCAAGGTCAATCGCCCGCGGCCTGCGATCCCCGGTGACGGACCGGGACTATTGAATAGGCGCTCTCGGCAGCTTGCTTACACCGGATTCCATGACAAACGTCTGATCGAGCGAATACCACTCGCCCGCCTCGCCGGCCGGCGAAGGTCCGTCATGGCGCACATAGTCACCGATCAGCGCGCGCGTAACCCCGAACTGCGCGTCGGTTTCCAATTTATCGTCGTCCGGCGTGTAGATCTGCGAGATCAAGGTCTTGAAGCCTTCTTTCAGGATCAAGAAGTGCAGGTGCGCCGGACGGTAATTGTGGCGGTGGGCGACGCGCAGCAGGTCACCGA
>CAITEM010000425.1 GCA_903891395.1 uncultured Hyphomicrobiales bacterium
GCCATCCGGTGCCGACCAAGAGCAATCCGCTTGGCGCCAAAGGCTGCGGCGAAGCCGGCACCACCGGCGGGCTTTGCGCGGTTGCCAACGCCGTGGTCGATGCGCTGTCCGATTACGGCATCCGGCATCTGGAAATGCCGATGACGCCGTCGCGCGTCTGGCACGCGATCCAGGACGCCAAAACGAAACTGCCGAAGGCATCGTAAGATGACTCAAGCGACCGAGACGCTCATCGAGAGCCGGCCGTCCCACGCCCGCCTGATCGCGGTGATCAGCGCGGCGCATTTCGTCTCGCACTACTACATTCTGATCCTGGCGCCGCTGCTGCCTTTCGTGCGCGCCGCCTATGGTGTGAGCTACACCGAGATCGGGCTGGCGCTGACGGCGTTCAACGTGGTGAGCGCCGCGCTGCAGACGCCGGCCGGGTTCCTGATCGATTGGCTGGGCGCGCGCGTTATCCTCATCATCGGCCTGCTGATCGGCGCGACCGCCTTCGTTGTCGTCGGCTTGGTGGATTCATACTGGGTGCTGGTCGCGATGTTCGGCCTCGCCGGCGTCGGCAACACGGTCTATCACCCGGCCGATTATGCGCTGCTGTCGCAGCACGTTCCGTCGGACCGCATCGGCCATGCGTTTTCGATTCACACCTTTGCCGGCATGATGGGATCGGCCTTCGCGCCGGCAAGCCTGCTGATGATGCAGAGCCTGTGGGGCTGGCGCGGCGCCTTCATCGGCGCCGGCCTGGTCGGCTTCGCGGTGGCGGCGATTTTGCTGCTGGTGCGCGACAACGCACCGGCGCAGGCCGCCCCCACGCCGCGCGCCAGCACCGACACATCGCCGGCCGGCTGGCGGCTGCTGATGACGGCGCCGATCCTGATGAACCTGTTCTTCTTCGTCCTGATCGCGATGATCAGCGGCGGCATGTACAATTACTACGTGGTCGCGCTCGGCGCGCTCTATGGCACCGACGTGGCGGTTGCCAACAGCGCGCTGTCGACCCAGCTTCTGCTGTCGGCCTTCGGGGTGCTGCTCGGCGGCGTGGTGGCGACCCGTGCCTCGCGCCACGCCTGGGTCGCGGCATTGGGACTGGCCGTGATGTCGCTGATGGCGGCGCTGATCGCGCAATTCGACCTCGGCACGGTGCTGTTGTTCGCGGTGACCATGACGTTCGGCTTTTTCTCCGGCATCATCATGCCGTCGCGCGACATGATCGTGCGCGAAGTCACCCCGCCAGGCTCCTTCGGCAAGGTGTTCGGCTTTGTCACCACCGGCTTCAATCTCGGCGGCGTGGTCTCGCCGCTGGTTTTCGGCGCCATCATGGACCATGGCAGCCCGCGGCTGGTGTTCGTGGCCGTGGCGGTCTTCGCCCTGCTGTCGGTCTTCACGGTCATCAGCCTGCCGAAAAAAGCCGCCTGATCCAGCGATTTCGGCGCGGAACCGGACCCGTCCGGACCGCGCAGGCCGGGCTTGTCAAATCAGCCGAATTGCCGCATGTCAGGGGCCTTCGGGCGACCCGGCGGCGCCGTTATCGGATGCGGCCGGCCCGATCCGTTGGGGGATAGTTCAACGGTAGAACTGCGGACTCTGACTCCGTCAATCTAGGTTCGAATCCTAGTCCCCCAGCCAACATTTTAGATGATTGAAGGCGCTATCTTTCGCTTCGTCAGACGGCGCGGCGCTGTTTTACCTCGGCGCGCGACAGATTGAGCGCCTCGGCGATCATCGGAACGGCCGGGACATCGCCATCCGCCCTCATCACATGGTCGATTCGGTGCTAACTGTTGAAGTTCAGATCCGGGGATGGCGCTTGATCGACAAACTGGAATTCCTGATCGCGCTGGCGCGGGAGCGGCATTTCGGCCGCGCCGCCGAAGTGTGTGGCGTCACCCAGCCGACTTTGTCGAGCGGTCTGAAGCAGCTCGAAGAATCCCTCAACACGCTTCTGGTCAACCGCGGCTCGCGTTTTGAAGGTTTCACCGCTGAAGGCGAGCGGGTGTTGGAGTGGGCGCGCCGTATCGTCGCTGACAGCCGCGCCATGCGGCAGGACCTCGATGCTCTGAAACGTGGATTGACAGGCGAGATCAAGATCGCCGCGATTCCAACCGCGCTGCCGATGGTTTCCGCGCTGACGACGCCTTACCGGGCGAGCCACCCGAATGTGAGTTTTACAATTCTATCGCGCACGTCGATTGAAGTGTTGAAGCAGATCGAAAATCTGGAGGTCGATGCCGGCCTCACCTATATCGACAACGAACCGCTTGGCCGCGTGACATCGGTGCCCGTGTATCGCGAAGAATATCGATTTCTGACTTCGGCCGAGGCGCCCCTCGGCGACCGCGATACAGTGACGTGGGCGGAAGTCGGCAAAGTACCCCTTTGTCTGCTGACAACCGACATGCAGAATCGCCGGATAATCGACCAGGTCCTGCGCTCGGTCGGCATCGAAACCGCGCCGACGCTGCAGTCAAACTCGATGGTCGTTTTGTATTCACATGTCCGAACGGGCCGATGGGCGAGCATCATGCCGGCCGTGCTGGCGGACAACCTCGGACTAACGCCGGCTATTCGCTCGATCCCCATCGTTGAGCCGGTGATCAGCCACACCATCGGCCTTGTCGCGCCGCAGCGGGAGCCGATGACGCCTCTCATGACGGCGCTCATCAGCGAAGCAAAGAAACTCGCAAAGGTGCTGATGAATCCGTGAAGCGTCCAAAAACTAAAGCTTGGCCGCGTCAGTTAAAATTCTTCCAAGAGAAAACTAGCCCCGCGGGCGGATGCGCTGCCGTCCCGCGGGGTCATCCAACGTGATCAGAATATCTTGATCGCGCTTTCCAGCGTCTTCCACACGCCCCACGCTAGCGGAATGCCGCCGAAGGCCCAGAACAGCGCCGCCTTGGCATCGAAACCACCTCTGCCGATGCCGAACGAGCCGTGCTGAACCGCGGCGTCGCTCTTGGCATTCGCGGCCTGCAGTCTGGTGGCCTCGTCGGCGCTCATGTACCACTTCGGGTCGACCGGCTTGATCATGTAGTTGCAGATAAAGCCGATCACGAGCATGCCTGCCAGAATGTACATCGTGGTGTCGTAGAGATGGTCGCGTGGCACCCCGGCCGCGAGTTGGAATTCGCGGATGTAGTTCACCACCACGGGGCCGATGATGCCGGCCGTTGCCCAGGCCGTCAGCAGACGTCCGTGAATGGCGCCGACGAGCTGGGTGCCGAACATGTCGGCGAGATAGGCCGGCACCGTGGCGAAGCCGCCGCCGTACATCGACAGGATGATGCAGAAGCTGCCGACGAACAGCAGCTTGGAGCCGATGCCCGCCGCCCACGGCGTGATGGCATAGAGCGCGATGCCAATCAGGAAGAAGCAATAATAAGTGTTCTTCCGGCCGATATAGTCGGACAGCGACGCCCAGAACACCCGGCCGCCGATGTTGAACAGTGAGATCAGACCAGCAAAGCCAGCGGCGATGCCGGCGATGGCGACCTTCTGTTCGGCCGACAACGCGTTGAACGTCACACCGGGTTGCCCGATCAACGAACCGGCAAAGATTTCCTGCAACATCGGCGACGCCATGCCGATGACGCCGATGCCGGCCGAGACGTTGAGGCAGAGCACCCACCAGATCAGCCAGAACTGCGGCGTCTTATGCGCGTCTTTCAGGTGCACGTTATGCTGCGAGATCATGGCATTGGCCTTAACCGGCGGCGTCCAGCCTTCCGGCTGCCAGCCGGCCGGCGTTACCCGGTAGGCAAAGGCGCCGATGGTCATGAACACAAAATAGATTGCGCCCATGGCGGCGAACGTTTCCCAAACGCCGACCGAGGTCGGAGTCTTGAAATAGTTGATCAGCAGATTGGCAAGCGGCGCGCCGATCATGGCGCCGCCGCCGAAACCGGCGATGGCAAAACCGGTCGCCATGCCGCGATGGTCGGGAAACCATTTGATCAACGTCGACACCGGCGAAATGTAGCCGAGGCCTAAGCCGACACCGCCAATGACACCGGCGCCCAGCCACATCAACCAGAGTTGGTGGAGTAGACGCCGAACGCGCCGACCATCAATCCGCCCGCCCAGCACACGGCGGCGACGAAGCCCGCTTTACGCGGTCCCACGCGCTCCAGCCAGCCGCCCCAGATCGCCGCCGAAACGCCGAGCAAGACGAAGAATAATGTGAACATCCAGCCCAGGCTAGCGATGCGCCAGTCGCAGGTGGTGGTGAAGAGCTCCTGCGCCAGTGACATGTCCGGGCAGGCCTTCGGCGCGGTCAGCCCGATTGCGCGCGACAAAGGCAGCCAGAACACGCTGAACCCGTAAGCCATGCCGATGCACAGATGGATACAAAGTGCGGCCGGCGGCACCAGCCAACGATTGAAACCCGCCTTCGCGATCGTGTGCTCGCGGTCCAACAGACCGGCCGTGGAGCCCAATCCTCCGGCATCCTCAATTGTCGTCATCGTCTTCTCCCCAATATTGAGCGGCCCTTGACTGGGCACGTCTCGTTGCAGTTCGACTTACCCTACCGCCTTAGCTCCGCGCCTGACAGCCGGCTTTCGTGATGCGCCGTTTGACGCCCGCCCCCGCGGCGGCAACGAGGTCGGCGAAAGCATCCAGCCGGTCGCTCAGACGCTGATGCATCATCCAGTCGGCCCCTCCTCGTCCTTGGAAAAGATTTTTATTGTTGAGATTGAACACAGTAGAAGCGGACTCGGGATCGGTGCGTTTGATCTTCTTCGCAATGGGCCGGATGTCGCGACCTCCTACGCTTGGGGAATTTTCCGCCCCAATGTCAGACCGTCATTCATCTTGCCCCCCAATTATCGAATGCGCAATCTCCGGTGGTACAATATCCTCCCTCGCGCCAGCACCGGGGGCACGGGACAGACGCCGCATCGCAACATCATGCCAAAATCACCGAGCCGCGGGATACGGTTGTCGACGCCGGCGCCGAACTTACCGCTTTTCACCAACCGAAATTGCCACCGTTTCCAACGGGATGGCGCCGGCTTGCGCTGAATTTGGGCTGGTCAAGCCTGCAATTGTGGATCATCTTTCTACCAGAGCGCGACGTTAGGTCGCGACGTAAAGAAAACGATCAAGGGGAGAACGCCGTGGCTCAAACAATCGAGGCCTTTGTCGGCAACGCACTGGACGACGCCAAGATATCGCCGCTGCACCGGCGCGTCATCGCGCTGATCGCCGCGGGATACTTCTTCGACGTCATCGACTTCACCATCCTTGGCGCGATGATCCCCTTCATTCTGAAGTCCGGCTTCGCGACGCCGGCCGAAGCCGCCGCCATCGGCAGCGCCGCTGTGTTCGGCATGTTCATCGGCACCGCCGGCCAAGGCGAGTTCAGCGACCGCTTCGGCCGCAAGAACATCTACCAGTTCAACCTCTTGTTGTTCGGCGTGTTCACGATCCTCGGCGCCTTTGCCCCGAGCGTTACGCTGCTGGTCGTCTGCCGTTTCATCGCCGGCGTCGGCCTCGGCGCCGAACAGCCGCTGGCCTTCGCCTATGCCGGCGAATATTCACCCAAGCGCATTCGCGGCCGCATCCTGGCGCTGGTGCACTTCATCGGCGGTGCCTGCGTCTGGCCGATCGGCACGGCGCTGGCGCTCGGCGTCGGCAGTTTTGTCACGGAGCCCGAGTATGCTTGGCGCGGCATCTGGGTGCTGATCGGCGTCGGCGCGCTGCTGGTCTGGGTGTTCCGTTTCACGCTGCCTGAATCGCCCCGCTTCCTCGCGACCCACGGCCGCGGCGACGAGGCTCTGGCCGTACTCACCAAGCTCGGCATCGCCGGACCGACCGAGAAACTCACCACCGACGTGGCGAGCAATACCAAGAGCGATCCATTCGGCGTCGTGTTCCGTATGTTCCCGAGGCGTGTCATCGCCGGCATGATCTGCTTCTCGGCATTCTTCGGCATCGCCATCGGCCTTGGCGCCTGGTTGCCGAACATCATGAACGCGAAGGGCTTCTCCATCACCAAGTCGCTGCAATACACCTTGGCGATGAACTTCGCGGTGCCCTGCGCCAGCCTGTTCATGATGTACGCGCTCGATAAATTCGGCCGCAAGCCCACCGCCATCGTCGCGTTCGTCGGCGCCGGCATCATGGCAATCGTGTTTGCCAATGCGGGCACCGCGACCGAATTGATCGTGGCCGGCTTCGTCATGATCTTCTTCGTCCAGGTCGCCGGCAACTCGATGCAAATCTTCGCATCCGAAGTGTTCCCGACCAACGCACGCGCGTCCGGCTTCGGCTGGGCGGCGGGTGTCGGACGCCTGGCGACCGCCTTCATCATGCCGATGATCCTGTGGATTCAGACCGGATACGGCCTGACGACGGTGTTCGTCTGCCTCGCCATATTCCTGCTGATTGCAGCGGGTTCCGTCACCCAGCTCGGCCCGGAATCGCGTCAGAAGGGCCTCGACGAGGTGGCAGCGCCAACCGGCTGATCGGCCCAATCGACAGACTGCGAGGCCCGGTTCGGCGTCCTGCCGGGCCGGGCCTCGCCACTTCAATACGATAAATAAGCGGCGTAAGCCGCTGTAGAGACGGATCGACGTGAGCGAGCAACCAAGTCCAACCTCGTCGAACAACATCAAGGTCCTGTCGCGCTGCGACCAGGGCGGACGCTCCGACGGCGTGCAGGTCATCGTCGCCAAGGGCCACGCTTTCATCGGCCACATGTTCAGCGACGGCTTTTCGGTCGTCGATGTGCGCGACGTGTCGAAGCCGAAGACTGTCGCTTTCGTCGCCGCGCCGCCGAATACCCGTTCGCATCATCTGCAAATTCACGGCGACCTGCTGCTCTGCGTCAACGGCCCGAACATCTGGGCGATGCAGCAATACGCCACGCAGGCCGACTACTACGCCAAGTCGCTCGCCGACTCGTTCAAGAACCGCGAACAGCCGTTTGGCGCTGGCCTGCGCGTGTTCGACATCTCGACGCCCTCGGCGCCGCGCGAGATCGCGTTCCTGCAAATGCCTGGCTTCGGCGCGCATCGCATCTGGTGGGTCGGTGGGCGCTATGCCTATGTCTCGGTGCATCTCGAGGGCTTCATCGATCACGTACTGGCGATTGTCGATCTCGCCGATCCGGCAAAGCCCGTGCTCGCCGGCCACTGGTGGCTGCCGGGCATGTGGCGCGCCGGCGGCGAGACGCCGCCCGCCTCGTTCGGCAAGCGCACCGCGC
>CAITEM010000426.1 GCA_903891395.1 uncultured Hyphomicrobiales bacterium
CATGCTGATGTCGACGCAGCTCACCGAGCGCACCTCGTCGTTGTCGGCGACCGCGGCTACGGGCCGCTTGGCGGCATCCTGAATTTCGATCGTGACCTTGGCCTTGTCCGGGAGCAACGCGCCACGCCAGCGCCGCGGGCGGAACGGACTGATGGCGGTCAGCGCGAGCAGCGGGGCGTTGATGGGGATGATGGTGCCTTGCACCGACAGATTATAGGCCGTGGATCCAGCCGGAGTCGCCACCAGCACGCCGTCGGACACCAGTTCGGGGAGCCGTTCCTGGCCATCGACAAGAATGCGCAAATGCGCGGCCTGTGCGCTTTGCCGGAACAACGATACTTCATTAATGGCGCGTCGCTCGTGGTTTTGACCGTCGATGTCGAGCGCCTGCATCACCAAGGGATGGATGACCGTCGTATGTGCGGCCGCGATCCGCTCGATGAGGTCGTCGACCACGAATTCGTTCATCAGAAAACCGACGGTGCCGCGGTGCATGCCGTAGATCGGCTTGCCGGAATTCATGAAGCCATGAAGGGTTTGCAGCATGAGCCCGTCGCCGCCCAGCGCCACGATGACATCGGCATCGGCCGGATCGGCGTTACCGTAGCGCTTCTGTAACAGGGCGCATGCCTCCCGCGCTTCCGGCGTCTGGCTGGCGACAAAGGCGATGCGCCGGATGTTTTGGGCCAAGGGGCTCATGGTCTTGTGGTCGCTTTTTCGTCGCTGACGCGTGGGGAACTCGCGGGACCGTGTATACGACCTGCCCCTTGATTGTCGAGACGGAGGGCGGTTTTGGGGCCTGAAGCGGCGTCCAATAGCATCATGCCCGGCGCTGGGCCGGGCATGATGGTCTAGAAGCAGTTGATCAGTGAGATCGACTATTTGACCTGCTTTTCACCGGCGTTCGGCGAAGCCGGACTGACGGTGGGGTTCGACGTCGGCGAGTTGGATTTGCCCGACACGTCATTGTTGCTCGCGCCCGAGCCGGTGGTGCCGGACTTCATCTTGTCCTTGTGCATCGTGTCCTTGCCGGACTGCGTGATCGGGTTGTCGGCCTTGGAGCCCGTGCGCTCGGTCGGAGTCTGCGCGAAGGCGTAGCCGCTAGCGGTCGCGAGAACGGCAGCGGTCAAAATCAGGGTGCGGAATTTCATGGTGTTTCCTTTCAAGTGGCTCGGAATACCCATGACAACGTATCAGGCACGCCGCCGTTCCTCTTTTCACCAAAGCGTGCGCTTGGGTAAATTGAGGGAACTTTCGGCGCGAAAGAAATAATTACAAGAGTCATGCCCGGCACTCGGCCGGGCATGACTTCTCGTATGACGTTTACTTGGCCGGCTGAGTTTCGCCGGCCTTCGGCGACGCCGGGCTGACGTTGGTCTCGTTCTTGTTCTTCGTCGG
Organism: uncultured Hyphomicrobiales bacterium; assembly: GCA_903891395.1. Lineage (GTDB taxonomy): Bacteria > Pseudomonadota > Alphaproteobacteria > Rhizobiales > Xanthobacteraceae > Pseudolabrys. The sequence goes on from CAITEM010000426.1 coordinate 1,399, forward strand.
TGATGTGCCCGCACCGGTGGTGGCGGCGGAACCGCTGCCGTTCGGACCGGTCATGGTGCCAGCCTTGTTCTGCAGGCCGCTCGGCTTCGATGAATCTTCGCCTTGCTCGCCCGGACGCGCCTGGCTGGCCGGGGAAAGGGTGTTCTGCGCAAACGAGGCGCCGGCGGTGGTTGCGAGCAACGCGGTGGCGATGAGGATGCTGCGGATTTTCATGATGTCGCTTCCCTTGGATGATGACAAATAAGTTGACGTATGGAACTTGCATCCATCAACTATTGTGCAATCCGAATGTTCCCGGTGCGTCATCAAGAATTGCGTGTGCGCGCTACTGCAACGCACCAAAAATAATGCCCGGCATTGAGCCGGGCATTATCGTCATGACGGCGGCTTCAACGACGGCTTAGTAACTCGCGGTGCCGTTGATCACCGCTTTGAGCTGGCGGAATTCCTGGCAGGTATTGTTGCCGCACAACGCGTTCACCTTGGCGAGGTAGTCCTCAGCCTTGAGACGGTTGCCCTGTTCCATGTGCCACATCCCGTAATAGGACCAGGTGCGCACGTGATCGGGATCGGCGGCAAGCGCTTTCTCGTACCAAACCTTTGACTGTTCGTAATTGCCGAGCTTGCGGTTGGCGTAGCCGATGTAATTGGCGACGTCGGGATGCTCGTCGTGGCCGAGCGCATGCATCGCGGCGATGCCGCCCGTGTAATCGCCGGCGAGAATTTCAGCGCGTGCCGCGCGATAGCCGCGCAGGAATTGTTCTTGCGCGCGCTGTTGCTCTTGCTGGTCGACGGCTTTGTCGTCTTTCTTTTTCTTTTTGCCGTCGTCGGTCGGCGGCGGCGTGTCCGTACCCATGGCGTAGACCGTGACCGGCTTGATGCTGATGGCGGTCGCGAGCAGGGCGGCGGCGGCGAGCAGGGTAGCGCGGCGGAGCGTTCGGGTCGGGGTGTTCATGGACCTCTCCATCGGGGAATTCGCCAAAGTTACGTCGAATTGCGGCCTTGGGTGGAAAACACTCCGTGATCGCCTCTATTCCCGCCGATCGGCGAAATAGCCGCCTTGTTACCGCCTGGATTCCAACACCGCGCCGACGGCTGGCTGAACGGCAGATAACAACAGGCTTCAGAACCACTTCAGAGGCGGGGGCGCATGGTGGCGTCAACGGTCGGCGAAATGCCGACTGGCCGAATAACCCCACGGGTTTGCGGCAACCCAGTTTGAAAGGATACCACCATGTTGAAGAAATTCGCTGCCGCTGTCATCGCGGTGAGCCTGATCGCCGGCCCGGTCTTCGCGCAGGGCAATACGACCACCACCCAGCCGTCGGCAAAGTCCGCGGTCACCACCGGCGTCAAGGCCAAGGAAACCGGCGTGGTCACGGTCAAAGGCCGCAAGCACGTCTCTTTGCGTCATCGCCATCACGTCCGGCACTTCGCCCACGTGCAGCACATGAAGCACTTCGTGCATGCCAAGCACATCAAGCAGCTAAAGCAGGTCAAGCGTACCAATGCGCCGGTGAAGGCCAAGATCGCCGGCTAACGCGCAACTGCACTGTATGACGTGGACGACGAGCAAGCGCCGGAAGTTCCGGCGCTTGACTCGTTGCCGCGTTCCGGACACATTTTAACTGTGCTGGTTCTCCGGATCGCTCCGGAGACGAAAGAGGGAACACGGATTTCGGCGGATTCGGTGTTGAATTCGCAGGGATCAGTGGCTGCCCCCGCAACTGTAAGCGGCGAGCCCGCGTCCATACGGCCACTGGGAAACTGGGAAGGCCGGACGCAACTGGGCGATGACCCGCGAGCCAGGAAACCTGCCAGCACAGTCACCCAACCGGTGGACGGGAGGTCCATACGGAGCGCGCTTTCGCAGCGGTGACGTCAATGCCGGTGCGATAGCGCTCGGAGTAGGACCTCAAGCGACATCGAGCAGGTTAAGCGTCGTACGCCGTGTGTGCGTCAGTGCGTTTGCCTGTCCTTCGCATCGGAATTTGTCTCACCCGATGTGCTCAGCCCCGCTGAGCGCAAACGAAGGAATGTTGCGAGATGGGTACCAAGTTGAATCTCTGCGGCGCGCTGGTTGCGCTCGCCGGACTCACCACGACAGTTCATGCGCAAAGCAGTCCCCAGGTGCTGCCCACCGTGGATGTCTGGGCCAGCCGCGCCGGTACGGCCATCGCTGGCGCCTCGACCAGTGTGATTACCGCCGAAGACATCCGGCGCTCGCCTGGTACGACCCTTCAAGACGTGCTGTCGCAAGAAGTCGGCATCCAGACCAACAGCACGGCCAGCGGCAAGAATGGCGCGGGCACAACGGTGGACATGCGCGGCTTCGGCGCGACGGCGGCGTCCAACACGTTGATTTTGGTCAACGGGCGCCGGATGGCCGATTTCGATTCTATCGGGTTCGATCTCACGAGTATTCCACGCGACAGTATAGAGCGTATTGAGATTACCCGCGGTAACGTCGGTGCTGTACTCTACGGCGACGGGGCGGTCGGCGGCGTCATCAACATCATCACCAAGACCGGCGCCGGCAAGCCGACAACCGGACGCGTCGAGGCCGGCTTCGGTTCTTTCAATCAGCGCGAAGTCAATGGCAGCGCGTCGACGTCGCATGGTCCCTTTGCTGTGTCGGTGAGCGGCAACGCCGTCAATTCCGACGGATACCGAGTCAACGACTATGTGCGTCAGCGCAATGGCGTCGGCGACCTGCGTTACACCGGCAGCGAGGGCAGCGCTTGGGTCAACATGATGGGCGAGGATCAGCACCTCGGTTTGCCCGGCGCGCGCCTGGTCGATCAGGGGGCGGGCATCAACCAGCTTGAGACCGACCGCCGCGGTGCGACCACGCCAGATGCCTATTCGACCAAGCAGGGTTCAAGTGTAACGCTGGGTGTTTCGCGCTCGATCGCACCCGGTTTCGAGCTGGTTCTCGACGGCAATCTGCGCCGCAAAGACCAGACGATATTTTCGTCGCTATTTGGCGCAGACACGTCGGATATTCGTACGATAACAAGCGGATCATTCACGCCGCGCGCAAATATCGAAAGTCTCATCCTGGGTGCGCCCTCCAGGGTCACCACGGGCATCGACTATTACGATTCCAGCATGACTGCGAAGCGCAGTGTCGCCATCAGCGATCCGCCGTTCCACACATACGATCTCAAGCAGCAGTCGCTTGCGGCCTATTGGCAGCAGACCGTCAGCGTTATGCCGACGACCGATATCTCGTTCGGCGCGCGCGTTCAGCAAACTAATTTGTCGGCACGCGATCTGTACGATCCAACCGCGCCTGGCGGAGCATTTGACGCTCAGGCCACGCCGCTCGACAAGTCCGAGCTCAACCACGCGCTCAATCTTGGCTTTGAGCACCGCTTCTCGCCAATGATCGGAGTATTCGCCCACATTGCGCGCAGCTTCCGTACGCCGACAGTCGACGAGCGCATCGGCGTCAATGCTTGTCCCGTCGACTTCAACTTGAAGACCCAGACTTCTGATGAAATCGAAGGCGGCGCGCGCGGCCATCTGGGCATGCTGGAATGGCAGAGCAGTATCTACGCGATGAACCTGAACAACGAGATATTGTTCATCCCGTTTCCGCCGATCGGCGCTAACATAAACCTCGATCCGACCCGGCGAATGGGTGTGGAGAACAGCGCCACTCTAAAGGTGTCCGACACGGTGCAGCTGAAGGGCGGTGTGAGCTATACGCGCGCCACGTTCCGCGAAGGCATCTATTCGGGGGACGATGTGCCGCTGGTGTCGCGCTGGACCGGCAATGTCGGGGTGTCCTGGGACATTTATCAGAAGTACGCGGTATTCGACACCGTGCTGCGATACATGGGCGAACGGCGCATGGATAACGACCAGGCGAACTTCCAGCCGATGATCCCGGCGCATACCACCCTCGACGTGCGGCTCGGCGGCGAGGTGAAGAACTTCTTCTGGTCAGTCTCCGTCCAGAACCTGTTCAACGTGCAGTACTTCGACTACGCGGTCGCCAGTTCGGCGACGTTCGGGCGCTACAATGCCTATCCGCTGGCCGGCCGCATTTATATGGTGAAGGCAGGAGCCACGTTCTGACGAAAGGCGCGGCCGGGCATCTCCGGCCGCGCCAACCCCTCGAATCGGCTAGGTTTGTCCGCCGGACAATCCAGGGGGCAGACCATGCGGGCATTGCGGATATTTTTGAATTTGGCGGTGCTTGCGGTCTTGGCCGCCCCAGCCGCGGCCGCCGACGATATTCTCGATGCCATCGACGGCGCGCGCAAAGCCTATCAGTCGGGCGACATGGCCAACGCCAAACAGTCGCTCGACGTCGCCTCGCAATTGATCGCGCAGAAAAACGCCGAGGCTTTCTCGGCGCTGCTGCCCGCACCGTTGTCCGGCTGGAAAGCGGAGAACGCGCAGGCGACGGCAGTCGGCGCCGCGATGTTCGGCGGCGCCTCAGCCGCGACGCGCACGTACACGAATGGCAACGATCAGACCGTCGAGGTGTCGATCACCGGTGACAGCGCCATGGTCATGCAATTCGGCCCCATGCTGAACAACCCGGCGTTGGCGGGTGCGATGGGCAAGCTGGTCAAGATCGGCGACTTGCGCGCGATCCAGACCAACGAAGGCGACGTCTTGATGCTGGTCGCCGGCAAGATTCTGGTTCACGTGCAGGGTTCGGCAGACGCCACATCGAAGCTCCGCTATGCGCAAGCCATCGATGTCGCCAAACTATCCAAACTTTGAAATCGCTAGTTCTGATCGTTGAGGATGCGATCGACGACCCAGTTGGCGGATTGGTGCTTGATCCACTGCAGCGCCTGATACTGAGTCTCAAAGCCGGTCACCGTATCGATCTTGCCCTTGGGCCACGTGACGATGACGCACCAGTTCTGGCCAAACTGCGCGCTCGGTCGTGCTTCAAATCGCGGTTCGGCATCAGCCATTTGCGGCCTGTGTAATCTCGACGCGAAATTTTTCCGTGAAATTGTTCCACACGATTCGGTTGGGCAAAGCAATGTGGGCAACGCATTCCTGTCTGTCGCTTATGGGTCATAACGGACGCCACTCAACGGGCATCAGTTCGTAACCGGTGCCGCGCCTGACCATGTGGCCGCAAGCCGGGAACGGGAAATGATACGACGCGACCAGCATGCGGTCGGCAGCCGCGCGGTCGAGCATGCGCCTGCGGCTCTTCACCGATAGCGGACCGTCCATGTCGAAGATGGGCTGCCAGTCCGGATGACGCGCAAACAAATACGGGTTGCGCACGGTGTCGCTCATCACCAGCATCGATTGATTGCCGGAATGGAGAGCGAAGGCGGTGTGACCGGGCGTGTGGCCATAGGCCGGAATCGAAGTGATGCCGGGCATGACGTCCATGCCGGGCTTGAATCGCCGCACATCCTTGGCGATGTCGGCGAAGATCCGCCGCGCGTTGAGAAAATATTTCACGACCGGCTTCGGCGCGCCGCTCATGTTGGCGTCATTCATCCAGTAAGCCCATTCAGGCTCCGGTACCCAGATCTCGGCGTTGGGAAATACCTTGTCGCCGTCCTTGGTCTTGATGCCGTCGATGTGGTCGGGATGGAAATGCGAGATCAGGATGGTGTCGATCGCGGCGGGCGTGACGCCGGCGGCGGCAAGATTGTCGAGCATCACGCCGGCGGTATCGGCGACCTGGCCGGCGGTGCCGGTGTCGATCAGCACCAGTTTGGCGCCGGTGTTGACGAGCAGCGCCGTGAACGTGACCGGCAGAATACGCGGCGGCAGGAACGCGCCGCGCAGCGCGCGGTCGACCTCGGCGGCGCTGGCGTTGCGCACGAACGTGTCGTCGATCGGCAGCAACCAGACGCCATCGTCGAGCGCGGTCACCTGAAAGCCACCGAGCTTGGTCCTGTAGACCCCAGGGCCTTGCCGCGTGGCGAGCGGTGCGCTCGCCGACGCGGGCAGGGCGCCGCCTGCGCCAAGCGTCGCCATGGCGCCGGCCGATCCGGTCAAGACTGTACGGCGCGTCAGCATCGTTGGATTAAACACCATGCCGCCGCGGCTAGTCCCCCTTGATGTCGTTGTCTTTCACGACCTTGCCCCAGACTTTCATCTGGCTGGCAACGAAACTGCGCAACACTTCGGGGCCGCCGAGCGTCAGTGTCACTTGCTGGGTCTCGATCAATTGTTTGGCGATGCGATCTTCGCGCAGCGAAGCGATCATCTCCTTGCCCATGCGCTCGATGGCCGGTTTCGGCGTTCCGGCCGGCGCAAAGACGGCCCAGAAGGCATAGGCTTCGAAGTTCGGATAGCCGCTTTCGATCACGGTCGGCACGTTGGCGAGGAACTGATTGCGTTCCTTGCCGGTCTGCGCCAGTGCGCGCAGGCCGCCGGTGTTGACCTGCGGCATCGACAGCGCGGTGCTGCCGACGAGCAGATCGACATGGCCGCCGAGCGCATCCGTCATCGCCGGGCCGCCGCCGCGATAGGGCACGTGCACCAGCTTGACCCCGGCGAGGTTCGACAGCATCGCCATCGCCAGATGCCCGACGCTGCCGCTGCCGACCGAGGCGTAGCTGATGCTGCCGGGCTTTTGTTTCGCCGCGGCGATGACGTCGGCCAGCGATTTGTACGGTTTGCTGCTCGCCGTCGCGATCAGGTACGGCGCGGTGCCGATCAGTAAAACCGGGTCGAGATCCTTTTCGCTGTCATAGGGCAGGTTCGACAACACGAAGGGATTGGCGGCGTGATTGTCGAACACGGCGAGCCAGGTCGTGCCGTCCGGCGGCGATTTCGCCACCCAGCCGGTGCCGACGCTGCCGGAGGCGCCGGCGCGGTTTTCGATGACGATGTTGGTGCCGAGCCGTTCCTGCAGCGGCACTTGCAGCAACCGCATGATGGCGTCGGTCGATCCGCCCGGCGGATAGGCGACCACCATTCTGATGCTGGCGGGCGGCCAAGCGGTCTGCGCCTGCGCGGCAAAAGGCAAAGCGACGCCGCCAAGCACGATGGTCCGTCGTGAGAGCTTCATGGTTTCCCCCTCGGTCTTTTATTTTGGGAGAGCATACAATCATCGCGAGCGTTTTGTCTCTGGCTCACCTTTCGCCAGGCGCTATGATTGGATCAGGTGCGGCAAAGGATTCGGGAAGCAGGATGCGCAAGGGCGCGCTGGCGATTGCGGCAGTGGCGACGCTCGGCTTTGCCCTGGGCGGCTGTGCCAGCGACGACGTGGGTCCGAGCAAGGCGGAGCTGAAGGCGCGCTGGGATGCCCAGAACGTCTATCCGCAAGGCTACCGGCAGGACCTGTTGGCGTTCCTGCGCACCTATCTCAACGAGCCGAGCGGCGTGCGAGCGGCTTCCGTGTCAGCACCGGTGCTCAAGGAGGCCGGTCCGGGCGAGCGCTATATGACCTGCGTGCGCTACAGCGAACGCAAGGATGGCGGCTATGCCGCCCCGAAGGACGGTGTCGCTGTCTATGTGTCGGGGAAGCTCGATCGTTTCTTCGATGTGCCGAAGGAAGTGGCGCCGTTCTGCAAGGACGTGGCCTTCGCGCCGTTCCCCGAATTGGAAAAGCTGACGCGCTGACGCGCATATCAAACGCGCATTAAAATATTCCGCGCAACAAACCGCGCATAAAAAAAGCGCGCAATATCGCGCGCGCATGACCGCCGGGCGAAATTGCTCGGCAGCGCCAGTTCCGACTAACAAAACAACAAGCCGAAAAGCAGCCTCGGGCTACGAGGTTACTTAACCTTGAGGTTCTCCGCGGACGTCTTGCCGCGATTTTCAACGAGTTCGAACTGAACGGTTTGACCTTCGTTCAGCGTGCTAAGTCCGGCGCGTTCGACCGCAGAGATGTGCACGAACACATCCTTCCCGCCTTCTTGGGGCTGGATGAAGCCATAGCCCTTCGTCGGATTGAACCACTTTACGGTGCCCTGAGGCATGCTAGATCTCCGAGAGTATTACGAGTAACGCCTCAGTTTGGCACACTCCGCAACCGCCGAACAAGGTGTTCGACGGCCCGAAATGCGCGACTTTGGAGGTATATTTTTGCCCAACGCGGGACGCGGGAAACCGGGTGGTGCCGGTTGAGAGGATTGAACTCCCGACCTTCGCTTTACATAAGCGCTGCTCTACCGCTGAGCTAAACCGGCCCTGACGGAGAGCTATCAGCGTCGCGCTGCCGCCACAAGACAGCTTTCGGGACCATGTTCCCCGCTATGACCCATAAAAAACGCCCCGTGACCTGGTGGTCCGGGGCGTTTCTCTTGGCGCCTTGAAGAGGGGCCGGCCGAAGCCGCCCGTCATCGTTAGTTGATGTCGCGATCCTTGGTCTCGGGCAGGAAGAAGAACCCGACGACGACGGTGATCGCCGCAAAGATGACCGGGTACCAAAGGCCGGCGTAGATATCGCCGGTCGAGGCCACGATCGCGAAGGCGGTGGCGGGAAGCAGGCCACCGAACCAGCCGTTACCGATGTGGTACGGCAGCGACATCGAAGTATAGCGGATGCGGGTGGGGAACAGTTCCACCAGCATGGCCGCGATCGGGCCGTAGACCATGGTGACGAAGATCACCAAAATCAGCAGCAGGCCGATAATCGCCGCCGGCTGTGCCCGGAAGATGTCGAATGGATGCGCCATCTTCACGATCTGCGTGTCGCCCGCTTTCGGGTAACCCGCCGCCTGGACCGCCGCCAGAACCTGCGGGTTTGAAGCCGCCGCGGTATAAGGCACGTCCTTGCCGTTGAC
>CAITEM010000427.1 GCA_903891395.1 uncultured Hyphomicrobiales bacterium
CCGGCAGCGGCGCCTGCTCGAGCGGCGGCACCAGCGATGGCGCATCTGCGTCGCCATCGGCTCCGGCGGCTGGTCCTCGTGCGGCACCAGATCGGTATTGAAACCGGCCGGTTCGGTCGGCGGCGACGCGGTTTCCGGCATCGCCTGCGGCGGCTCGAATTCCTCCGCGCCGAAGTCGTCGGCGGCCGCTTCTGGTTCCGGGGCCTGCGCTGCTTCGGGACGCTGCGGCGATTCGGGTGAATGGTCGTCGGCCGACTGGGCCTCGGCTTCCGCGATCACGCTGTCGACAAAAGCGGAGACATCCGACGCCGGCTTTGGCGCGGTGGCAAACCAGGTGGTCTTGCAGCGTGCACAACGCACGGCGCGCCCGGCCGATCCGACCGAGGCGGGGTCGATCAGGTAGGAGGTCGCGCAGCTTGGACAGACAATCAACATGGCTTCTACGCAGTTTGAGTGGCCAAAACCTACCAGCCGTCCGTTAATGGACCGGACACCATGGACGGTACGGGACGGCGGCTGAAACCGGTGGTTTGGGCCTTCTGCGGCTATGGCGGCGGGGTGATAATCCTGTAAAAGCGCAATTCCCGGCGTGGGAAGGGCCCCCGATGGCCTGCCAGGGATGGCCCCCCGAGCCTGGACCGTCCAGGGCAAGTCTTTAAGGCGGTTGAGGGATTTTAAGTGGTCCGATTCGAGAATGTGGGCTTGCGCTACGGCCTCGGGCCGGAGGTCCTGCGCGACCTCACGTTCCGCATCGAGCCGCATTCCTTCCAGTTCCTGACCGGCCCGTCCGGGGCCGGCAAGAGCACCCTGCTGCGGCTGCTGTTTTTATCGCTGAAGCCGACCCGCGGCCTGATCACGCAGTTCGGCCATGACGTGGCGACCCTGTCGCGCGACGCGGTGGCGACGCTGCGCCGCCGCATCGGCATCGTGTTCCAGGATTTCCGCCTGCTGGATCACATGTCTCTTTACGAGAACGTCGCGTTACCGTTGCGGGTGATGGGCCGTCCCGAAGACTCCTACCGCGACGAGGTCATCGAACTGCTGAAATGGGTCGACCTCGGCGAACGCATGTGGGCGTTTCCGCCGGTGCTGTCGGGCGGCGAGAAGCAGCGCGCCGCCATCGCGCGCGCCGTGATCGCGCGGCCGCAACTGCTGCTGGCCGACGAGCCGACCGGCAACGTCGATCCGACCTTGGCGCAGCGCCTGCTGCGCCTGTTCATCGAGCTCAACAAATCCGGCACTTCGGTGGTGATTGCCACCCACGACATCGCCTTGATGGACCAGTACGATGCGCGCCGTTTGGTGCTGCATGATGGCCGTCTGCACATTTACGATTAAGACCCGCATGATCCCGAAAGGTAGGAACCGGTTTCGGACGAAATCACGCGGCAGGGAAAGTGACGATGGCGGATCGTAACGACAACGACATGACCACGCCGCCGCGGCTGCCGCCGCGGGCGGCCGGCTCGTTGATGCCGCGCTTCGACACGCCGCTGGTGCCGCGCAATTCGATTGCCGGCCGCGCGCTGATCGCGGTGGTTGCCATTATGACGTTTCTGGCTTCGATCACCACCGGCGCGGTGATCCTGGTCAGCGGCGCCGCGACCGAATGGCAATCGGACGTCGCGCGCGAGATCACCATCCAGGTGCTGCCGGCGCCGAACCGCAATCTCGACGCCACCACCGACAAGGCTGCGGCGCTGGCGCGCGCCTTCCCCGGTATCGGCGATGTGCGCGCCTATTCAAAGGACGAGTCGGCCAAATTGCTTGAGCCGTGGCTCGGCAGCGGGCTGTCGCTCGACACATTGCCGGTGCCACGCTTGATCGTGATCAAGATCGCGTCCGGCGCCGCGCCCGACACCGCGTTGTTGCGCCGCCAACTGGCCGAACAGGCGCCCGGCGCCACCCTCGACGATCACCGTGGCTGGATCGAGCGCATGCGCGCCATGACGGCCACCGCAATTGCCGTCGGCATCGGCATCCTGATCCTGATGCTCGCCGCTACCGTGCTGTCGGTGACCTTCGCGACGCGCGGCGCGATGGCGACCAACAAGATCGTCATCGAAGTGCTGCATTTCGTCGGCGCCAAGAACGGCTTCATTGCCGGGCACTTCCAGCGCCACTTCCTGCTGCTCGGCCTGCAGGGCGGCGCCCTTGGCGGCGGCGCGGCGATCCTGCTGTTCCTGCTGGCGAACCTCGTGAGCCGATGGTCCGCCGGCTCCGCGAGCGGCGAGCAGACCAGCGCCATGTTCGGATCTTTTTCGATTGGCATGACGGGCTATATCGCCGTGCTCGGTCAAGTCATCTTGATCGCCGTGGTGACGGCGATGACCTCGCGGCAAACCGTCAACCGCACGCTGGAGATGATAGACTAATGTTCGGCGGTCTTGCCCGATGGATCGGCTTTCTGACGATGCTGGTTGGCGTCGTCGCGGTGCTGGTGCTGACTGTGGGCTTCTTATGGTTTGCCTTCAATATTTCGAGCGATGAGCCGCAGCTTGACCGCAAGGCCGACGGCATCGTGGTTCTGACCGGGGCCGCCTCGCGCATTCCCGACGCGATCGAACTCTTGGCCGCGGAACGCGGCAAAAGGCTTCTGATCACCGGCGTGCACCGCGCCACCAGCGCCAGCGAAATCGCCCGTCTGACGCCGCTTTACTCTAAGTTTTTCACCTGCTGTATCGACCTCGACCGGTCGGCGCTCAACACCTTCGGCAACGCACTGGAAACGCGGCGCTGGGCCCGCGAGCACAATTTCAATTCGCTGATCGTGGTGACGTCGAACTGGCATATGCCGCGCGCCATGGCCGAATTGTCGCACCAGCTTCCCGACGCGACGTTGATCGCCTATCCGGTCAGTTCGGAAAAAGTGAAGACCGAGCCGTGGTGGCAGAACCTCGACACCGCGCGCTTTCTGTTCGCGGAATATCTGAAGTATCTGTTCGCGCTCACCCGCATGAGCCTCGACCCCGATACGACCGCCTGAAGGAACGAACTCAGTGCTGACTCTCGTTCGCTCCATCGCCTTCAACGTGTTGTTTTACGTCAACACGATCTTCTGGCTGATCGTCGCGTTACCGACCTACCTGATGCCGTATTGGGCCATTGTCGAGGTTGCGAAGGCCTGGGGGCGCGTGAACCTGGCGTTGCTGCGGTGGGTCGTCGGCATCAGAATCGAAGTGCGCGGCGCCGAGAAGATTCCAAAGGGCGGCCTCATCGTCGCCGCCAAGCATCAGTCGGCGTGGGAGACCTTCGCGCTGCTGCCGCTGTTCGAAAATCCTTTGTTCATCGTCAAACGCGAATTGCAGTGGATCCCGATTTTCGGCTGGTTCATGACCAAGGGACGGATGGTGCCGGTCAACCGCGGCGCTGGGGCGCAAGCCTTGCGTGATATGACCGCCCGCGCGCGTACCGAGATTGGCTGCGGCCGCCAGCTCATCATTTTTCCCGAAGGCACGCGCAGGCCGGCCGGGGCCGAACCGCGCTACAAGTACGGCGTCGCCCATCTCTATGCGGAGGCGGGCGTGCCCTGCTTGCCGATTGCGTTGAACTCTGGGTTGTTCTGGCCGCGCCGCACGATCCTGCGCCACCCCGGCACGGTGCTGGTCGAAGTGCTCGATCCGATCCCGTCGGGACTGGACAAGGAAGTTTTCTTCGAACGCCTGAAAGACGTCATCGAAATGGCGACGGCGAGGCTGATTGCGGAGTCGACAACGCGCTCGCCCTGAGATCTTGCTTCGCCTCATGTCCTCCACCAAACTTTGATAATGGTGCCGGTCGGAACAAGCGATAGCTGTCGAACGCATTGGGCCGTCGCGGCACTGTTCGTCGATTTTTATTTTTTCAGATTGTCTTCTTGCCGGAAATCAGGCTTCGTCGTTCAGGGTGCGGCTCTGGTGGCGAGCGATCAACGCGTTCTAAGCGAGCTCGCCAAATGGACAGCATCATGACGGCAGCGGACGCAGGCTCAAGGTCACGGCAGCCCAGGAGCAAGACGCCGTCCGGCGCCGCGACGAAAGCCATCCTGCCGGTTGGCATTCCGAATACGCCTTATCAATGGGCGCGGGGCGTACGGGCAGGGCGGTGGCTTTTTGCGACTGGGCAATGCGGCACCGACTACGTCAACGCGATGGCGCCGGAAGTTCTGCAGTCCGGCCATCCCTTCGACGGCCCCTCGCCATCGCACCGCGAGGCCCGGCGTATTTTTCAGAATGTCGCCGAGGTTCTAGCGGCGGGCGGATCGAGCCCGGGCGATGTCGTGCGCATCGATCAATTCTACACGTCGCCCGACGTCGTCGATGGTTATCACCAGACCCGGCGTGAATTCTTCCAGGGTCAGATACCCCCATCGACGTCGAACCTGCATCGGCGTTTTGCGCGCACCCAACAGACCATGGAAGTCCAGGTCATGGCGGCCGTTCCCGGTCCGGACTTTCAGGTTCAACACGGAAAGGCCGGCGCCTACAAAATTCACGCCAGTTCCGGATACAGCCCGTCGCTGAGCGCCGGCGATTTTCGCTTCGTTCCGGGCCAGACCGCCGAAGCTTTGAAAGAAGAAGACGCGCCGGTCGATCCTGAAGCCAAACGTGCCCACGGATTATGGAAGGGCACGCCGATCATGCTCGAGACCGATTTCA
>CAITEM010000428.1 GCA_903891395.1 uncultured Hyphomicrobiales bacterium
AATTCGAGATATTCGAACGGCGTCAGCTTGTCGTAGATCATCGGCTCGTCGGACAGCCAGGCCGTGATCTGCTTGGCGGCGACCGGATCAGCCAACGCGTCGATACCCTCGATGGCGATCGAACCGGCGTCCGGCTTCAGCAGGCCCGCGACCATGCGCAGCGTCGTGGTTTTGCCGGCGCCGTTCGGCCCGAGCAACGAATAGAACTCGCCGCCATAGATCGTGAGATCGAGGTTGTCGACTGCCGGCCGGTCGTAGCGCTTGCTGAGGCCGCGCGTGGCGAGCGCAATGGGACGATGAGGCTGAATCATCCCCGGGTGGTACAGGAGACAGGTTTCAGCGGTGTAAACCGCAACGCGGAATTGCCATGGTTAAGCGCGCGGAAACCATATTGCCGAGCCTATAGTTTCGGCAGCATCCCGAACATCGCCTCACCGTACGTCTTCTTGGACTCGTCCAACAGCGGCTGCACCGCCTCGACAAACGCCGCGTGCTCCTGCGCACTGAGTTCCACCACTTCGCAGCCGGCATCGAGAATGGTCTTAAGCGACTGCTTGTGCTCCTCGATCGCCATCTCGCGCTGTTCCGCGACCGCCTCGGTCACTGCCTTCTGCATCGCTTGCTGAAGGTCTTCGGGCCACGAGTCATAAGACGTACGATGGAAAAAGATCGGCCGCGAAATGTAGAAGTGCGAACTCAGCGTATGGAATTTGTGAAATTTGTGCACGCCATAGGTGACCGTGTTGGCCAGCGGGTTTTCCTGCGCGTCGAGCGTGCCTTCGACTACCATTTTGATCGCTTCGCTCAAGTCCATGCGCATGGCATTGGCGCCGAGCAGTTCGAAGGTGCGGCGCTGGATCTCGCTCGGCAGCACGCGGATCTTCATGTCCTTCATGTCGGCCGGCACATGAATTGGGCGCAGCTTGTTGGAGATGTGGCGGAAGCCGTTTTCGAACCAGCCAAGGATGCGATAATTGATGCGCTCTTCGGTCTTGCGCACCAGATAGGCGCCAAGCTCGCCGTCCATCGCGCCGCGTGCCTGCGCATTGTTGGCGAACAAAAACGGCAGATCGACAAAGCCCAGTTCCGGCACGCGGTCCGTCAAATAACTCGACGACTGATAACCGAGCGTCAGCAAGCCGTGCTCGACCAGCCACAGGATGTCCTCGCCCTTGAAGCCGAGGTCCATGATGTTCCAGACGTATTTGATGTCGACGCGGTCGCCGAACTGCGTCGCGAGTTTGTCGCCGATAGATTTCAGCGACTTGCTGAAACTGGTGGTCGGCGGGCCATAGCCGCCCATGCGAATTTGAATTGGCTGGGTCATGAAAACTCGCTTTCTGCGTTCTCTATATCCAGCCCGCACCATCTGGCCAAGCACCGCCGATGTGATAGTGTCTCGGCAAAATTGGAGGATGCCCATGAACACGCACGCCAAGATCGCCGGCGGTATTCCGGCCGGAATTTCACAGGATGAATGGGCCGCGCGGATTGACCTCGCCGCGGTCTACCGTCTGCTCGCCCATTACGGCTGGGACGACGTGATCTACAACCATTCGTCGATGCGGGTGCCGGGCGAGCCGCGCATGTTTCTGATGAAGCGGCACGAGCTGCTGTACACCGAAGTGACCGCGTCCAATCTGGTCAAGGTCAACATGGACCAGGACCTGGACGAGAAGGCCGGCATCAACCGCCCCGGCTTCACGCTGCACGGCGGCGTGCTGCAGGCGCGCGACGACGTCAACTGCTCGGTACACATCCACACCAATAACGGCATGGCGATTGGCGCGCTCAAAGGCGGCCTGCGCATGGTGTCGCAGCAGGCGATCCGCTTCTACCAGCGCATCGGCTATCACCCCTATGAGGGCATTACCGAGGACTTCGCCGAGCGCGAGCGCATCAACAAGGACCTCGGCAAGAACCGCGCGATGATCCTCAACCATCACGGCCTGCTGACCGTCGGCAAGACGGCGCGCGAATCCTTCGTGCTCATGAAGGCGCTGGTCGACGCCATCGACATCCAGTTGACGCTGGAAGCGACCAAGCACGAGCCGGTCGAAATTCCGGAGGCAATCTGCGCCAAGACCGCCGAGCAATACGCGCATCACGACAGCGGCCGTGGCAGCGCCGACTGGGCGGCCTATCTGCGCGTGCTCGACGGCATCGATCCGGGCTTTAGGAACTGACGACGCACCGGGCGAGCGTTACGGCGCGTTCCGTCTTCCCTCGCCCGGGCCCCACTGCCAGAAGTCGCGGCCTTCCTCGCGCATGAATTTCGCCAACACCATCATGTGCACTTCGGACGCGCCATCGACCAGCCGCGCCGACCGCGCGGCGCGATAGATCCACTCCACCACCGTATCCTTGGAAAAACCGCGCGCGCCCTGAAGCTGGATCGCAACGTCGGCCGCCTTGTGCAGCGTGTCGGCGACGTGGACCTTGGCCATCGACACTTCCTTGCGGGCGCGGCCGCCCTGATCGAGCATCCAGGCCGCGTGCATGGTGAGCAGGCGTCCGATCTGAATCTGCTGCGCGACTTCGCCCAGTTTGATTTGCACGCTCTCGCGGTCGGCGAGCCGCACGCCGAAACCTTCGCGGCGGTTGACGTATTCCTGCGCGATTTCGAGACAGCGCCTGGCCCAGCCGGTCCAACGCATGCAATGCGTGAGACGCGCCGGGCCGAGGCGGATCTGCATCAGCTTGATGCCGTCGCCTTCGTTCATCAGCACGTTTTCTTGCCCCACTTCGAGGCCGGTGAATTCAAGTTCGCAATGGCCACCGTGCTCTTCCGGCCCGAGAATGCCGATGCGACGTACGATCTTCCAGCCGGGCTGGTCCTTGTGAAACAGGAACGCCGTGAGGCCGCGCCGCTTGTCGTCGCTGGTGCGCGCGACCACGATGAAATGCGCCGCGCCGTCCGCGCCGGTGATAAACCACTTGCGGCCGGTGATGACATATTTGTTGCCATGCTTTTCCGCCTTGGTGCGGATCATGGTCGGGTCGGAACCGCCGCCGGGCGACGGCTCGGTCATGGCAAAAGCCGAACGCACGTCACCATCGACGATCGGCTTGAGCCATCTGTCCTTCTGCGCCTGGGTGCCGACCAGCTTGAGGATATTCATGTTGCCGTCGTCCGGCGCCATGCAGTTGATCGCCAGCGGGCCGAACAGCGAGCGCGCGGCTTCCTCGTAGATCGCGGCCCAGGCCACCATCGGCAGATCCATGCCGCCATATTCCTTCGGCGACTGCGGCGCCCAGAGGCCCGCCTTTTTCGCCTTGGCGCGCACGATCTTGAGCCGTTCCTCCGGAATGTTCTCGTGCTCGGAGAAATTCACCGGATCGGCTTCGAGCGGCAGCACATGCTCTTCGATAAAGGCGCACGTCTTGAGCCGCAGTGCTTCGACGTCGGGCGAGAGTGTGAAGTCCATGTCGTCCTCTTAATCCCTCCCCTGCAAGGGGAGGGTCGGCGAGTGTAACGAGCCGGGGTGGGGTTTTATCATCCCAACTTAGATTTCCCCACCCGACCCACCTACACTTCGTTTCGGCGGGCCACCCTCCCCCTTCGGGGGAGGGATAAAGACTACCCCTTGATCTGCACGACTTGACCGCCGTCGACGACGATGGTGGCGCCGGTCATATAGGCGCCCGCGTCCGAAGCCAGCAGCAGCAATGCG
>CAITEM010000429.1 GCA_903891395.1 uncultured Hyphomicrobiales bacterium
TCGGTGACCACCGCGGCGTTGAAGGTCAGCCACGCGGTGACGCCCGTGAGCGCAACGCCGGCGGCCATGTAATTGTAGATGCGGATCATGTAGGCGCGCAGGCCTGCATCGATCGCGGCAGTACCGGCGGCACCGAAGCCGCGGGCTGCTACGTTACGGTCGTAGTCCGACATCGAAGTATCCTCTCTAGTTCCCGGCAACGGCCGGTCACGTCAGGCGCGCCGGTGGGGGCCGTCGCGCTCGTGTCTTGGGAATGTAGTGCGGTAACGGTGTTGGCGCCAGAGAGAGGCGCCACCATGACAGGTGTCATTGCCAAGAGTTAACGCCCTCGTTACGGGACGTTATAGGCCGAATCCGGGGACTTTGCCGGGGTTGGGCGCCGCGCGGCGGAATGTCGCGAGGTCTAGAGGTCGCGCAGGACCTGCGCCGGCTTCTGCCCCAGGGCCGAAAATGTGCCGATCAGCCCCAAAGCGACGGTCACAATGACCGCCGCGGCGGTGGCCGCCAGGGCCGGCAGCGGCAGCCATGCGAATTTGAGGTGCATCAACTCGGTCACGAGCAGCCAGCTGGCCAGCGAGCCGGCAATCACACCGAACACCGCTGTGGCGGTGCCGAGCAGCAGATATTCGATCGTGTAAGCCGTCAGCAGCCGGAGCCGCGTCGCGCCCAGGGTCTTGAGAATGACCGCGTCGTAGACCTTGTGGCGATGGCCGGCGGCGAGCGCGCCGCCAAGCACCAGCGCCGCCGCCAGCAAAGTGATGGCGCTGGCGCCGCGAATGCCGAGTACCAGATTTGAGATGATCGCGCCGACCGCGTCGATCGCTTCCTTGACGCGCAGCGTCGTCACCATGGGGAATGAATCGGCGACGGTGCGGATAATGGCGCCTTCCTGCGCCGGCGTGCTGCCGTTCGCATAGGTCAGCGACGCAAGGTGCGTATGCGGGGCGCCGCGGAAGGCGTTCGGCGAAAATACCATGACGAAATTGATGCCGAGGCTCTGCCAGTCGACCGTGCGCATATTGGAGATGGTGGCGGTGATGTTGCGGCCGAGCACGTTGACCACGATAGGGTCGCCGAGCTTGAGGCCGAGCCCGTCGGCGATTTTCTTTTCGAACGAGACCAGCGGCGGACCGCTGTAATCGGGCGCCCACCAGTCGCCTTCGACCAGCCGGGAGCCCGCCGGGATATCGCCGCCATAGGTGATGCCGCGGTCGCTTTGCAGCACCCAGGCGGCTTCTTCCTTGGCCTTGAGATTTTCCGCCGGGATGCCGTTCGCCGAAACGATGCGGCCGCGCAGCATCGGCACTTCTTCCAGCACCGCATCCGGTGCCTTTGCGCGCACGAACTCGCCGAAATTATCGGCTTGATCGGCTGGGATATCGAGGAAATAGAACGACGGCGCCTTGGCCGGCAGTTCGGCCGCAAATTGGCGGCGCAAGTTGCCGTCGATCTCGATCACCGTCACCAGAAGAGCGATGCCCAGGCCGAGCGACAGTACGATGGTCGGCGTCAGCGCGCTGGGCCGGTGAATGTTGGCGATGGCCATGCGCAGCACGGTCGAACGCGCGCGTGGCGCGTGCCGCGCCAGCGTCATCAGCAGGCTGGCGACGAAACGCAGCAGCACGAAAACCAGCGCGGCGACGCCGACATAGATGATGGCAACGCGGCGGTCGTAGGCCAGCAACACCGCGACGGCGACCAGGGCAACGACCGCGGCGGCGGTGAACAAGACGTAGATCGTACGCGGCCGTTGCGGCTGGCTCGACACAGCGTCGCGAAACAGCGCGCCGACCGGCACGTCATGGGCACGGCCCAGGGGCCATAGCGCAAAGGCCGACGCAGTCAGCAGGCCATAGAGCAACGCCAGCAGCAGTTCATCGGGATGAAGCGCCGGAATGATCGGCAGCGGAATCATCGATCCGAAAATGCCGGTGATCAGAAACGGCAACACAGCGCCCAGCGCGACGCCGATCGCGCCGCCCACCAGCGCCAGCAGCAGCACTTGGGTGAGATAGACCGCAAAGACGCGGCGTCCCGAGGCGCCCAGCGCCTTCATCGTTGCAATAACGTCGCGCCGGCGGTCGAGGTGACTTTTCACGGCGTTGCCGACGCCGACGCCGCCGACCAGCAAAGCGGTCAGACCGACGATGGTGAGGAATTGTGTGAAGCGTTCGACGTTGCGTTCCAACTGCGGCGAGGCGTTGTTCCGGTTGCGTATATCCCAGCCGGCTTCAGGCAGTTCGGCGTGCGCTTGCGCGGTTACGGCTTTGGCGGCGGCATCGGTGGCAGTGCTGGCAGGCAGACGCAGGTTATAGCGCCAACGCACCAGGCTGCCCGGTTGAACCAATCCGGTAGCGCGCAACGCCTCGTCGCTGACCAGGAGCCGCGGCCCAAAGCCGATGCCGCCGCCAAGTTTATCGGGCTCGCTGGTCAGCGCGGCGCGAATTTCGATCGTGGCATTGCCGATGGTCAAACGCGCGCCGGGCTTGATGTCGAGCCGCGCCAGCAGCACCGGGTCGGCGGCTGCGCCGAACGCGCCGTCGCGTTGCGCCAAAGCGGTGGCAATCGGCATCGCCGGATCGAGCTTCACCTCGCCAAACAGCGGATAGACACCGTCGACCGCTTTCAATTCGACCAGCGTCGCCTTGCCGCTGGGGTCACGCGCCATGGCCCACAAGGTGACGCTGCTTGAGAGCGTGCCTTGGCTTTGCAGGAACGCGCGCTCGTTGGGCGCGGCTTCGCGTTGGATCAGCGTGAAGGCCAGATCGCCGCCGAGGATGACACGGCCTTCGCGCGCCAGGCCCTCGCCGAGGCTGGCGGCCAGCGAGCCGACGCCGGCGATGGCCATCGAGCCAAGCGCGATGCAGGCAATGAATACGTAAAAACCGCGCAGGCCGCCGCGCAATTCGCGCAGGGCATAGCGGAACGGCAACCAGCGTCCGTTCGATGCCGGTACGGCCGTGGCGACGCTCATGCGGCGGGCTCAATGTGGCCCGAGCGCAGGCGCACGGTGCGGCCGCAGCGCGCCGCCAGCGAGGCATCGTGGGTCACCAGGACGAGCGTGGTGCCGTGTTTGCGGTGGCCGGCAAACAGCAATTCGATGATCTGCTGGCCGGTAGTCTCGTCGAGGTTTCCGGTCGGCTCGTCGGCGACCAGGATCGCTGGATTGGGCACGAGCGCGCGCGCGACGGCAACGCGCTGCTGCTCGCCGCCGGACAGTTGCGCCGGGTAATGATCGAGACGCGCACCGAGCCCGACGGACACAAGTTCCTGCCGGGCGCGGTCTTGGGCGTCGCCGACGCCGGCCAATTCAAGCGGTACGGCCACGTTTTCCAGCGCGGTCATGGTCGGGATCAGGTGAAAGGATTGAAACACGATACCTACGTTCCGGCCGCGGAACCTTGCTAAATCATCCTCGTCCAGTTCGTTCAGGGCCTCGCCGGCGACCATGACCGTGCCACTGTCGGCGCGCTCGAGACCGGCCATCACCATCAGTAGCGTCGATTTACCCGAGCCGGAGGGCCCGACCAGGCCAATCGTCTCGCCGACACCTATATGGAGGTCTATGTCCTTGAGAATATGGACGCGGGCAGCGCTTTGCCCGAGCGAAAGATTGACCCCGCTAAGCGATATTGCGGGGGTCGGAGTCGGAGCTTTCATGCGGTCTCACCGTTCACAATCCCGGTCATATGGGACATTTATCGTCCGGGTCCAGCGGCTTGCGACCATTGTCCTGGTCACGATGTGGTCAGGATTGGCAATCGCGGCGGACGGGCCGGTGAAAATGGTGGTTCTGGGTGACTCCTTGAGTGCCGGTTACGGCCTGCCGGCCGGCGCGGCCTTTCCGGAGCGGCTGGCGGTGGCGCTCAAAGCCAAGGGTATCGCCGTCGAGATGATCAACGCCGGGGTGTCCGGCGACACCGCCTCGGGCGGTCTCGGCCGCCTCGACTGGTCGATCCCGGACGGTACCGAGGCCGTGATCCTCGAACTCGGTGCCAACGACGTGTTGCGGGGGCTGGACCCGGCTTTGACTAAAAAGGCGCTCGACGACGCGCTGGCCAAGCTCAAGGAACGCAAAATCACCGTGCTGCTGGCCGGCATGCTGTCGCCGCGCAACATGGGCGCGGACTACGTAAAAAATTTCGACGCGATCTACCCGGCGCTTGCCGCCAAGTACGATACGATTTTGTATCCGTTCTTCCTGGAGGGCATTGCCGGTGACGCCAAGCTCAATTTGCCGGACGGGCTGCACCCGACGCCGGCCGGCGTCGATGTGATCGTCAAAAATATCATGCCGAAGGTCGATGAATTGATTGGACGGGTCAAAGCCGCACGACGATAGCGGCTTAAGCAAGAGCATTCCCCATGCCGCGTTTGTTTACCGGGCTCGAGATCCCGTCCAATGTCGGGCTGGGATTGAGCATGCTGCGCGGCGGATTGCCGGGCGCGCGTTGGATCACGCCCGACTACTATCATGTAACGCTGCGCTTCATCGGCGACGTCGATGATGTGATGGCGCGCGAAGTCGATCTGGCGATAAGCCGCGTCAGGCGTGCGCCTTTTGAATTGCGTTTGGAGGGGCTGACATCCTTCGGCGGCCGCAAGCCGCGGGCGGTGGTGGCGACCGTGGCGCCGTCGGCGGCTTTGACCGAATTGCAGCATGAGCACGAGCGGCTGATGCAGCGCATCGGCCTGGAGCCGGAAGGCCGTAAATACACGCCGCATGTGACGCTGGCGCGATTACATGATTCATCGAGCCGCGATGTCGCCGAATATCTCGCTACGCGGGGGCTTTTTCGCACCCCGGCGTTTCAGGTCACGCGGTTCGTGCTGTTCTCGGCGCGCGCGTCGGTCGGCGGCGGCCCGTACGTGGTCGAGGCGGGCTATCCGCTGATTATGCCGGCCTGAATAACCGCGACTGCGCCTCGAACATCGCGGCCGCCACACCGTGGCCGTCCGCCATGGCTTCGCGCATCAGCGACAGCGCCGTCGAGCGCGGCGGATCGACTTCGCCGACCACGCTGCCGAAATCGAACGACAGACCCGCCTCGAACTTGCGCGCGAGTTGCTGCATGCGGTGGTTATTAGCCAGGCATTGCATCTTCAAATGGGTGATGCCGCGGTTGCGCGCGCTCAGCAGCGTGCGCTCAAGCAGTTCGGTGCCGACGCCGTGGCTCTGCCAGGGCTGCTCGATGCTGAAGGCGGCTTCCGCCTGGTGCGGAAACATCACGCCGTTCGGCCGCAGTTCGGCCGCGCCGCGCAGCTCGCCATCGACGAAGA
>CAITEM010000430.1 GCA_903891395.1 uncultured Hyphomicrobiales bacterium
GACATCATCCTCGCCATCATCGGCGAGATCGGCACCGCCGGCGGCACCGGCTACGCGCTGGAATATGCCGGCGAGGCGATCAGCGACATCTCGATCGAAGGCCGCATGACCATCTGCAACATGTCGGTCGAAGGCGGCGCCAAGGCCGGCTTCATCGCGCCAGATCAGAAGGTCTACGACTATCTCAAGGGCCGGCCGAAGTCGCCGGCGGGCGACACCTGGGACGCCGCCATGCGTTACTGGGAAACCTTACGCTCCGACGACGGCGCGCATTTCGATCGCGAAGTGCGGCTCGACGCATCGAAGTTGCCGCCGATCGTCACCTGGGGCACCAGCCCCGAGCAGGTGGCGTCGATCACCGGCATCGTGCCGGTGCCGTCGGAAATCGTCGACGACAAGAAGCGCGAAGCGGCGATCCGTTCGCTCGGTTACATGGGCCTGAACGGCGGCGAGAAGATCAGCGACATCAAGCTCGATCGCGTCTTCATCGGCTCCTGCACCAACGGCCGCATCGCAGACCTGCGCGCCGCGGCCAAGATTGCCGAAGGCAAGACGGTCAACGCCAATGTCTACGCCATGATCGTGCCCGGCTCCGGTCTGGTGAAGGAACAGGCGGAAGCCGAAGGCCTCGACAAGATCTTCAAGGCCGCGGGCTTCGACTGGCGCGAGCCGGGCTGCTCGATGTGTCTGGCCATGAATCCAGACAAGTTGAAGCCGGGCGAACGCTGTGCGTCCACATCAAATAGAAACTTCGAAGGCCGCCAGGGCTACAAGGGGCGTACGCACCTTGTCTCGCCGGCGATGGCCGCCGCCGCCGCGATCGCCGGTCACTTCGTCGACGTGCGCGAGTGGAAATAACACGCCGCGCATTCTGAAATAAGAAAGGCCCGCCACACCGGCGGGCCTTTTGCTTTTATGTCGGTCGCGTGTGCGTCGGCTTAGTAGAACGGAAAGAAGCCGAACGGGAACGGCCGGTAGTAAGGCCGCCCGTAATAATACGGGCCGGGGCCGTAAGCGTAGTACGGGCGATAGTAGGGCCTGTAATACGGACGGTAATAGCCGTAGCGATAGCCACGGTGGTAATAGCGCCGCGCACTCAGTTGCACCGAGCCGGCCTGACTTTGATGGGTCACGCCGGACTCGGATTTCTGGGCCGCCGCCGCGGGCAGAGCACTCGCCGCAAGCACGCCTGCGGCAATCAGTGCGAACATGGTCTTACGCATTGCGCACCTCCAGTTGTCGTCAATGGAGATAACGCTCGAAGCGGCGAGTTGTTTCGTTAGTAGCAGCGCCAGGCGCGGCGGATTACCCAATGGCCGTTCCGCCACACGCGGACGCGGGTGTAGCCGCAGCCGGGATCGCCGTAATAAGGGCCGCCGTAATAATACGGGGCGCCGTACCCCAGGCCAAAGCCGAAGCCCGGACCCCATCCGCCACCCCGCCAATGACCGCCGCCACCGTGCCAGCCACCACCGCCATGCCAGTGACCGCCACCGCCGTGATGTTGCGCCAAAGCCGGCCCGGACGTCGCTACCGTAGCGCCGGCGAGCACGCCGAGAACTGCAAAAACCTTCAAGATATTAGACATCGCGAATCCTCCGATGCCGCCCCAGCATGTCAATTAAACGCCGAAACGCCCGAAACCCTGCGCTTATTCCCACCAGCATTGCATGCGGGGAACAATCACGGTTCCGCTGACGCGATATTCTTTCACCAGTTGCGCGCGGCATTGCCGCACCGAATTGGCACTGAGCTGCCTGTGGCGCGGCGTGATGGTGACGCGCGGGCGCGACGATTGCGCGGAATATTCGCTGGTGGTCCGGGCGCTGGCATAGTGGCCATAAGCGCCGGTGTAATTGCGCACGGTCGTCTTCGGGTCCTTGCAGCCGAAAAACTCAGCCGCGGCCGGTGTCGCCACAACAGCCAAGCCGGCGCCTAACAGCGCCACCAGCGCAAAGCCGCTCGCAATCCGTCGCATCCCAGTCCCCATCGGTCTGCCTTAATGGTTAACGTCGCTCATTCCGGGTGTTCCGTCAACCACTTGGTCGTCTGCTCGGCTTGCCGTAAGACGGGGTATGACGGGCAAATCCCAGGTTCCAGGCGGCTGGCAGGGGCTCTCCGCCCCTTCCCTCGCCGACATCGAGGCGATGGCCACCGAGGCCTATTCCCGGCTGCCCGAGCGCTTCCAGGAGCTTTGCGAGGGCCTGATCATCCGGGTCGAGGATTTCCCAGAGGATCGCGTCCTGGAAGCCATGAACCTCGAGAGCGAGTTCGACTTGCTCGGGTTGTTCCAGGGGGTCGGACTGCCATTTCAGTCGCCATCCGCCCCGCAGCAAATGCCCAACATGATCTGGCTCTACCGCCGGCCGATCCTGGACTACTGGGCCGAGCATGAGGACAGCCTCGGCGACATCGTCACCCACGTGCTGGTGCACGAAATCGGCCACCATTTCGGCCTGTCGGACGACGATATCGAGGCGATCGAAGCAGAGGCTGACTAGCGGTCGCCGGCTTAGGACCGCGACTTGGCCTTCTTCTTCGGCACCGGACCGGAGTCGGCCTGGCTGTTCCGCTCGCAAACGCCGCCCACGATGCGGGCGATCGACAGGCATTGATGCGCTGTGCTGAAGTCACAGTCGGCCTGTGTTCTGTCGGCATCCCGGTAGCACCAGGCACCGTCAGCCTGAGCGGTCGCGCCACCCCACGACAGAACCAGAACGACAAAACCGGCAATGGTCAAAATGCGCATGACTGGTCTCCCGGGTTGGGTAGCCTGCTATTGACCAGAACACCGTAGGCTTTATGACACAGAACCGTTCCAGACTGAATTAGGCCGAGGCGCAGAGAACATGGACAAATTCACCGTATTGGAAGGCGTCGCGGCGCCGATGAAGATGATTAATGTCGACACCGACATGGTCATCCCGAAGCAATATCTGAAGACCATCAAGCGCACCGGTCTGGGCAAAGGCCTGTTCTCCGAGCAGCGCTACAAGGACGACGGCACCGAAAACCCCGACTTCGTGCTCAACAAGCCGGCCTATCGCAAGTCGAAGATTCTGGTGGCCGGCGACAATTTCGGCTGCGGCTCGAGCCGCGAGCACGCGCCCTGGGCGCTGCTCGATTTCGGTATTCGCTGCGTGATCTCGACCTCGTTCGGCGACATTTTCTACAACACCTGTTTCAAGAACGGCGTGCTGCCGATCCGCGTCTCGCCAGAGGACCTCGAAAAGCTTTTCGACGACGCAGACCGCGGCGCCAACGCCACGCTCACGGTCGATCTCGAAAATCAGGAAATCCGCGGCCCCGACGGCGGCACGGTGAAGTTCGAGATCGACGCGCATCGCAAGCACTGCTTGATCAACGGCCTCGACGACATCGGGCTCACGCATCAGAAGAAGAGCAAGATCGTCAGCTACGAGGAAAAGGCCAAGACCGAGCGCGCATGGGTGTGAAGCCCGCCCTCGCGACGCTGCTGTGTGCGCTGTGTATCGCGCCGCCCGCGCTTGCGCAGAAATCGACCGAAGACGGCCTGCGCGACTGCGAGAAACTCGCCGCCGTCAACTTCAAGCAGGAAAACCGCGCGTTTAAAAAGTTCGCCATCGAACGCGCCGACATCAACGAAGACGTCTACACCGGCAAGGTCGGTACCCAACCGGTCACGACGGTTTATCACGGCAACGCCGTCTACCAGGCCAGCGGCGAGCCCACCAATGTCCGCTTCATCTGCCTGCACGCCGGTGTCGGCAAAGGCGCGGTCTTCGTCTACATGATGCTGCGCTAGAGGTACCCATGACCGTTGAACCGTTGCGCGCGGAAACCGACGTCCTCGTGATCGGTTCCGGTGCCGCGGGCATGTATGCCGCGATCGAAGCGGCCAAGGCCGGCTGCAAAGTTTTGCTGGCCGACCGCAGCCTGATCGGCCGCGGCGGCGCCACCGTGATGGCGCAGATGACGGTGGCCGTCGCGCTCGGCGCCGAAACACCCGACGACTGGCAGCATCACTACAAGGACACGCTCGCCGCCGGCCGCGGCCTCTGCAACGAGGCGCTGGCGCAATTGCTGTGCGAGGAAGGCCCCGACTGCATTCGCGCCATGGACGAATGGGGCGTGGGGTGGGCGCGCAAGGACGGGCACATCACCGCAACCATGGCCCCCGGTCATGACCGCCCGCGCTGCGTGTACGTCGATTTCCTC
The DNA here is from genome assembly GCA_903891395.1 of uncultured Hyphomicrobiales bacterium. Lineage (GTDB taxonomy): Bacteria > Pseudomonadota > Alphaproteobacteria > Rhizobiales > Xanthobacteraceae > Pseudolabrys. The sequence continues at coordinate 4,198 of CAITEM010000430.1, forward strand.
AACACCGGCCCCGCCGTATCGAAGACGTTGCGCACGATGGTCAACAAGACAAACGGCATCCGCAAGGCCGGCGACCTCTGCGTCGTCGACCTGCTGAAACGCGACGGCGAAATCGTCGGCGCCGCCGCCTTGCATCTCGGCAGCGGCGCGCCGGTGATGATCCACGCCAAGGCGACCATCATCGCCACCGGCGGGCTGACGCGCCTGTACCGCCGCAACAGCGCCTCGTCGAATATGGGCGGCGACGGCTATGCGCTGGCGCTGCGCGCCGGCGCCGCGCTGGTCGACATGGAGTTCGTGCAGTTTTTTCCCATCGGCCATCTGGCGCCCCGTTTGATCGGCATGGACCCGATCATGTGGGACCCGTTCCGCTACAAGCTCGGCGGCAAGCTGCTGAACAACAACATGGAAGAGTTCACGCAGAACTACGGCGTCGACGAAGGCGGCAAATACGTCATTACACGCGACGCCGGCAGCTACGCCATCCTCAAGGAAGTCGAAGCGGGCCGCGGCTCGCCGCATGGCGGCGTCTACCTGAGCTTCCAGCACGTACCGGAAGCCAAATTGCGCGAAGCCTTCGGCCCGGTCATCGACCGGCTCGCCGACAACGGCATCGACCTGACCAAGATGC
>CAITEM010000431.1 GCA_903891395.1 uncultured Hyphomicrobiales bacterium
AGCTCCTCGGCGACGAGCTGCGCGAGGCCGGTGAGCGTGCCCTGCCCCATTTCGGAGCGGGCAATTCGGATGACGACGGTTTCGTCCGGCTTGATCACGACCCAGGCGTTGATTTCGGGCGCGCCTTGCGCGCTGGTCGCGCTCAGGAACGGGATGTTGAAACCGAGCGACAGGCCGGCAGTGGCGGTACCGACCAGGAAGGAGCGGCGGTCGAGTTTGGGCATAGCGTTCATGATGCCGTCCTCCCTTAAGCGTTCGCGGCGGCGTGAATCGCCGCGCGAACTTGCTGGAAGGTGCCGCAACGGCAGATATTGGTGATGGCTTCGTTGATGTCGGCGTCGGTCGGCTTCGGCTTCTCCTTGAGAAGCGCGGACACGGCCATGATCATGCCGCTCTGGCAGTAGCCGCATTGCGGCACGTCGAGCGCGATCCAAGCTTGCTGCACCTTGGTGGGCACGCCATTCTCGGCAAGACCTTCGATGGTGGTGATCTTCTTGCCGGCGGCGTCGCCGGCGAGCATGCCGCACGAGCGAACCGCCTGGCCGTCGATGTGCACCGTACAGGCGCCGCATTGCGCGATGCCGCAGCCGTATTTGGTGCCGGTCATGCCGATGGTGTCGCGGATCACCCAGAGCAACGGTGTATCGGGCTCGACGTCGACGCTATGCGATTTTCCATTGATGGTGAGATTGATCATTTTGCTTCCCCCTCGGGATACATTTTCTTCTTCTGCCGGGCAGGCAGATGAGAACCGATACGGCGAGCGTAATCGGTGTGTGCCTAATCAACAATCGTTCTCATGAGAAATTCCCGCGCTCTTGCGAATTGCGGCAACGCACAATTCATTGTTGCGGCGCGGGATGATCATACTGGCAAAATGATAATGTCCGCGATTGCGGCTAATGCGCCTGAAGCACGGTGGCGAGCATTCTTTCACGGCCCGTCCGCGACGAACGCCGGCCGGCGCGCCGGGACATGCGCGCCAACGCGCCCGTCTCGAAAGCATCGACCAATGCCGCGTGCACGTAACTCTTGGCACAGACCGCGGGCGTATTCGCCAATTCGTCAGCGACGGCGCGCAGCGCTTCCTTGACCTGCTTGCGCCGGCCACGCTGGCTGGGCTTCGGGGTCAGGTCGGCCAAGTGGATCAGCGCGCAAGAACACGCGATCATGGTGCGGAAATCTTTCAACGTGATCTTTTCCGGCGTAAGACTTTGCAGAAACGAATTGACGTCACGCCGCGTGATTTTCCTGACCGATCCGTCGTCATCGCGGTATTGAAACAGCCTCGTGCCGGGCAAAGACATCAAACCGCGGAAGATGCGGACCAGACGACGCGAGCGAAGTTCTTTTTCGATCTGGTGGCCGCCTTTGCCGCGAAACCGCAGACGAATTTTATCGCCTGTCAGGGTCACGTTCGACTTGAGCAATGTCGCCGCGCCGCGTGTGCCATGATCGCGGGCATAAGACTCGCTGCCGGGCCGCAAAGCCGTGCAGGCAATGAGATCGACCACAGCGGCCAGCGCCGTTTCGCGATTGGGTTCGACGTTGCCCAAATGCGTTGTGATCGCGCGACGGATTTTCGGCAGGCAATGCACCAGCCCGGTGAGACGCTTCGCCTTGCGGGTTTCGCGGATTTTCTCCCAGTCCGGATGATAGCGGTATTGCCGCCGGCCGGCACTGTCGATCCCCATCGCCTGAATGTGGGCCCGCGTATTCGCGGCAAAGACCACGTCGTCATAGGCCGGCGGCACCGCCAGCCGCTTGAGGCGGAAGAGCGTACGTTCGTCGCGTAAAGGACGGCCATCCGGTCGGACGTAGCTAAAACCGCGCCCGCTCCGCACGCGGCGGATGGTCAGTTCATCGACGCTAACGCGCTTCAGGGCGCCTGTGGACACGGTCATACATCACAAAGTGCCATGCCGCCGAATTAGTTCCCGGAAGGCGTCCTTCGCCGCCGTCCCCATCTCTCAAGCTGGGTCTACACGATCGCGCTTTAGTCGCCCTGCTGATGGTGCGCGGTCTCCCAGAACAGTTCCTTCCAGTCGCCGACCTTGGACTTCATGTTGCCGATACGGTTAAGGAACGCCGCAAAGTAAGCGATGCGGTGCGGTTGGGCGGTGAACTCGAAACCCGGATCGCTGAGCAACGCGACCAGTTCATCGACGCTCTCGGTTGCCTTGTTGGCCTCTTTCCAGATCACCGCGGCGGCACGCTTGTCCGCGTTGGCGACCTTGATCGATTCCTCCAGCGCGTTGGCGACCGCCTGGAACAGCTTCGGGTTCTTGTCCCGGGTCTGCTTGGTCGCGAGCAGCGTGATCTGCGTCAGCGGCCCGCCGAACACCTCACGGCTGTCGGCGACGACGTGCGCGCCGGGCAATTTCAGGCCGCGATCGGTAAAGGGCTGCACCGCGATATGCGAGGTGATTGTCGCGCTGCCGTAGCCGGCGGACAGCGCCGCGACCGCATCCGGATGGCCGAGGCCGACCGTCAGATGGTCGAGCTTATGGGGGTCGCCCCACTGCTTCTCCGCGGCCATCTCCAGCATCATGGCGTTAAAGGAAATGCGCACCGACGGCACCGCGATGCGGTCCTTGTCGGTGAAATCGGCAATGGTCTTGATGTTCGGGTTGATGGTGTAGAGCACCATGGCGCCGTTCGACACGGCGCCGACCGCTTTCACTTCATTGGCGGTGCCGTGGGTCTTGTCCCACAGCGTCAGCAGCGATGGCAGCGCCGCGGTGCCGTAGTCGGCCGCGCCCGACAGCAGCGCGTCGGTGACAGGTCCGGGCCCGCTTAGCGTCGTCACGGTGGCGTCGATCTTGCCGAGGCCAAGCTTGTCCGCTTCCTTTTGCAGAATGCCGCCGCTGACCATCATATCGACTGGCAGATACAGCAGGCCGCGCTGCTGCACGAATTTCACCGTGAGCGGCGCCTGCGCGCTGGCAAGCGACGGCGCAAGCAAGCCCGCCGCCATCGCCGCGATCACAAGTCGCCGATTCATTCCGTGTGACATTTGCATCTCCCCTGTCGCCCTGTTTCGGGCTTTGTTGGCGGCTATCGCGTCCGCCTGCGGCCATGATAGGCTGAATCAAAGGCGTCAACAAACAATCCGTGTGGGAGGACATCTGCCCAACGCGTGGTGGCAGGTGCAAAATTCAATGAAAATCACGCGCGTATCCAGTGTTGTTTATCGCCAACAGCTCAAGCTGACCGGTCCGCAGCCGAAATTCGCCGGCGAAGCCCGGGCCGGCTTTGAGACCTTGCTGATCAAGGTCGAAACCGACGAAGGCCTCGTCGGCTGGGGCGAGGCCTTTCCGCACCGCGTCTGGGCCGGCATCAGAAGCTTCGTCGAGACGCTGATCGCGCCCGCCTGCGTCGGCGCCGATCCCACCGATATTTCCGCGCTGATGAACAAGCTCTATCGCCACACCTACGGGGTCGGCCGCGCCGGGCCGGTGATGTACGCGCTGTCGGGCCTCGACATCGCGCTGTGGGACATTCTCGGCAAGGCCGCCAACCTGCCGATCTACAAACTGCTCGGCGGCGCGGCGAACCCGAAAGTCCCGGCTTACGCCAGCCTGCTCAAATACAACGATACCGCAGTGGTGACGCGCACCACCGAAGACGCGCTCGGCCGCGGCTATCGTGAATTGAAAGTGCATGAAACCGGTTTGAATGAGGTTACCGCTGCCGCTAAGGTGCTGCGCCAGAAGACCGGCGCATCGCTGATGGTGGACGTCAACGCGCCATGGGATTTGCAGCAGGCGCTCGCCGCGACCGCGCCGATGCGCGAACTCGACCTGAAATGGGTCGAGGAGCCGGTCTGGCCGCCGGAGGATTTCGGCGCCGCGGCCGAGATCAGCGAATCTGGCGTGCCGGTCGCCATCGGCGAGAACGTATTGTCGCCGACCGACTTCGCGCGGCTGATCGAGACCCGCGCCGTCGATTACATCCAGCCTAGCGTTTCCAAGATCGGCGGCATCTCCGTCATGCGGGATATCTACGTGCTCGCCAACCAGGCCAGCGTGTCGGTGGCGCCGCATTCCGCCTATTTCGGCCCGGGCCTGATCGCTACGGCGCATCTGTCCGCCGCGCTGTCGCGTGCGCCGATGGTCGAGCGGTTGTATTGCGATCTTACCGAAAGCCCGTTCGGCGACTGGTACGAGCCGAAAGACGGCTTCCTGGCGCTGCCGCAGGGGCCGGGCCTCGGTATCGAGCCGGACTTGAAACTGTTGGACAAACTCAAAGTCGAATAAGCCATGAAAATTCAGAGCGTCAAAATCAACCTGGTTCGCCTGCCGCTGGAGGAGCCTCTGGTCGGCGCGCCGCCCATGCCGGGCATGCTGCGCGAATTCATCACCGTGCAGATCATGACCGACGACGGCATCGAGGGCATCGGCGTCACCACCTTCGGCGGCAAGATCGTGCGCACGCTTATGACGGCGGTTCAGGAATTCGGCGAACTGATCGTCGGCGACGATCCCCTCCGCACCGAGCAAGTGAAGGCGAAGCTGCGCGCCGCATCGGCGTCGTGCGGCCCCGGCGGCATTACCGCGCTAGCAATTTCCGCGATCGACATCGCGTTGTGGGACATTCGCGGCAAAGCCTTCGGTCAACCGCTGGCGCGCCTGCTCGGCGGCCTGCGCGACCGCGTTCCGGCTTACGCCAGCGGCGCGCTGACACGCACGACGCCGACCGGCAAACTCGAAGCGGCGGCCTCGGCGCTGGTCGAAAAAGGCTACACGCAGATCAAGACACAGATGGCGGTCGATGGACTGACGCCGGCGCAAGAGATCGAGCGCATCCGCCTCATCCGCGATGCGGTCGGGCCGTCCGTCAATCTCATGGTCGACATCAACCAGCGCTGGAACGTGCATGAGGCGATTTCCATCGGCCGCCAGGTCGAGGAGCTAAACCTCGGTTGGCTCGAAGACCCCGCTGCGCATAACGACTACCAGGGCCTCGCCGAAATCGCCCGCGCCTTGCACACGCCGGTCTGCGCCGGCGAATATCTCTACGGCATCGAACCGCACCGCCAGACGCTGGCGCATCAGTCGGTCGACATCGTCATGATCGATCTGCTGCGCGCCGGCGGCGTGACGCAATGGATGAAGATCGCCGGCATGGCGGAAGCCTATAACCGCCCGGTGGCAAGCCATCTGCTGCCGGAAATCCACGTGCACCTGATCGCCGCCGTTCCAAACGGGCTGGTGGTCGAATACATGCCGTGGACTTGGCGGCTGTTCGAAAATCCGCCGAAGCCAGACAAAGGCTTAATGACCGTACCGGCGGGCAATGGGCTGGGCCTGAACTTCGCGCCCGACCTGTTTAAGACCTATGGCGTCGCCTGACCCGTCACATGCTCGCGCGTGACGTCGGCGTTGGTCCGGCAGCCGATCATCGCCATCGTGTACGTCAGATCGTTTTGCAGGATGTCGACGGCGCGTTTAGCGCCCGTGCGGCCGCCCGCTGCGGTGCCATAGATCGTGGCGCGGCCGATGAAGCAGTGGTCCGCGCCCAACGCCTTGGCGACGATGAGATCGGAGCCACGGCGGATGCCGCCGTCGAAGAACAGACGTACCTTCGGCCCGATTGCCTTGCGTACAAAGACGAGAGAATCCAGCGCGCCCTGCATGCAGTCCAGCTTGTTGCCGCCGTGGTTGGAAATTGTCACGGCATCGGCGCCGGCCTGCACCGCCCGCGAGGCGTCGTCGGGATGCACCAGGCCCTTCACCACCAGCGCGCCCTTCCAGAGTTGGCGCACGCGTTCCACGTCGCGCCAGGTTGAATTGCACACCCAATTGTCGACGTAGAAATGCGCGACTTCCTTCGTGCTGCTGCCGGGCGGCGCATAAGGCGCCCAACTCTCAAGTTTAGGGATGCCGCCGTGGCGTAAATAATCCGCGGTCCACGCTGGATGCCGCAAGGCGTCCAGAAACAAAGACGGAAAATTACGTAAAGTCGGCCCGGCCGCCGCGGACACGCCGGTTCGCTCGACCACTTCCGAGCGCGGCCGGATCGGATAATCGACGGTCAGCACCAGAACTTTGATGCCGGCGTCGGCGGCGCGGCCGATCATGTGGTCGGTCAGTTCGTCCGTCTTGGCGCCGTAAAGTTGAAACCAGGTTTGCTCCGGCGCGATACGGGCGACCGTTTCAATCGAGGCGCTGGCCGACCCGGACAGAATGTAAGGAAGATTGGCCTCGCGTGCGACTTCCGCAAGGATCTCGTCGAAGTGGCGGCGGTAGATGCCCCCCGTCCCCACTGCCGAAATGCCGAACAGGCTGGCGTATTTCCGGCCGAACAATTCGGTCGTGGTATCGACTGGCGTCACCTCGACAAGTCCGCGCGGGACCAATTGATATTGCCGGAACGCGGCGATGTTGCGCTTGACGCCGCCGCCATCGCCCGCCGCCTGCTCGACGTAACGGCTGATGAAATCGGGCAGACGCCGCAGCGCAAGCTGCCGCAGGTCTTCGATCGTTACCGCACGTTCAACCGCCGCCATCGTAGTCCCCCCGGAACCAAGAGGCGCAGCGTAACATGCCGTTGGCGTTCGTCACGCCACGCTGTGGGACGAGGTTGTCCATGGCGCGATAGGTCTCAGCCCACACCGCAGCACGATTTCGCGCCCTATCTATGCCTTCCGGCGTCTTGACGGCGCGCCGAGTATCCGCCGAGATCAGGGCTATGAACCTTGAACTCGTTTCCATCGAGACTGACACAATCCCCCTGGACGGGATTTTCTACACGCCGCGCAACGGACCCGTCCGCGCGGTGGCGATGTTCTTTCACGGCAACTGCCATAATTTCTATATGGGTCCGTCGCGCTTCATGCCGGCGACTTTGGTGGCCGAGGGTATCGCCTGTCTCGCCTTCAACCGGCGCGGCCACGACATGGTCACGTCGCTCGGCGGGCGCGACATCGGCGGCGGTTCGTTCCAGCTTGCGCATGAAGCGCTGGCCGACAACCGGTATGCCGCGCAGTGGCTGCGCGGTCGCGGCTTCGCCAACCCGGTCGTCATCGGTCACAGCAATGGCGGCGTGCTGGCCGCGCAATATGCCGTCGATCATCCGGACACGCCGGCGGTCGTGCTGATGTCAGCGCATTGCGGCGGCCGCACCATCGTTCCTCTGATGAGTAAGAACGGCCTGTTCGGCCGCGAGCAACTGCCGCAATTGAAAGCACAGGCACAACAGATGGTCGCCGAAGGCCGCGGCGAGGAGTTGATGCTGTTGCCGGGCTGGTGGTGGGTTGCCAGCGCCGAATGCATCGTCGATTTTGCCGAGAACATGCCCGACACCGTGGCCTGCGCCAGCCAAATGAAAGTGCCGGTGCTGTTCCTGCGCGGCGACCAGGAGGTGGCTGAATTATACCCAGCGGAAGCCTTCGCCGCCGCCTGCAGCAGCCCTTGCGAGGTCCGCATCCTGCCGGACTGCGGGCATTTCTACAGTGGACACGAACAATCCGTGTCGGCGCTGATCGCGGACTGGCTGCGCAAGACGATAAAGTTTGCGTAAGATCGGCTCGTTCGAGGAACTTCACATGATAGAGCGTAACGCCTTCGAAAGTTTCAAGCGGCGGCGCGTGACCGCGCATGGCGCCGCGTTGCAGGTTGTCGAGGGTGGCGACGGACCGCTGGTCCTGCTGGTGCCGGGCTGGCCGCAATCGCTCTACGCCTGGCGCAAGGTGATGCCGGCGTTGGCGGCGCATTATCATGTCGTCGCGTTCGATCCGCCGGGCATTGGTGACTCGGCCCCGCCGGTCGGCGGTTACGACACGGCCAATATCGCCAGCCACATCGATCCACTGCTGGACGATCTTGGCGCCAGGGATTGCCTGCTGGTGACGCACGATATCGGCGCTTGGATCGGCTACGCCTATGCGGTGCGCAAGCCCGAGCGGGTGCGGCGGCTGGTGGCGATCGACGCCGCAATTCCCGGCATGGCGCCGCCCGACGTCTACACAATGACGCCAGAGCGGCTGCACAAGACCTGGCATTTCGCGTTCAATTTCCTGCCTGATTTGCCGGAACTGCTGATCACCGGCCGGGAGCGGGAATTCCTGACGTGGCTGTTCAAGGCCAAGTCGGCCGACTTTGCCAAAGCCTTCGACGATGTCGCGATGGATGAATACGTCCGTCTCTATGCCAAACCCGGCGCCTGGAGCAACGGCCTCGGCTATTACCGCGCGATCTTCGATTCGATGGCGCAGAACAAAGCCACGGCGGCGACGCCGCTCAATATGCCCGTGCTCGCCATCGGTGGTTCCGGTGGTCTTGGCGACGCCATGCGCGGCACCTTCCAGTCTTTCTCACCGCAACTCAGTGGCGCGGTTATCCCGAATTGCGGGCACTACGTACTGGAAGAAAGCCCCCAGGCGCTGCTGGAGATTCTTCTGCCGTTTCTCGCAGCCGACAAGACATAGACGCGCGTTCAAGCGCACGTCCCAACATCACCAGCACCGGTCCCGGAAGGTTTGCCTCCGCAATGCGCGCCGATAATTCACCGATCGGAGCCGAGACAACCCGCTGGTCGGGCCGCGTGGCGCGCGAGATCGCCAGCGACGGCGTCAGCGGGTCGAGGCCTTCTACCGTCGCCTTGGCGACAAGCGCTTCCAGTGTTTTCACCGGCATGTAGATCGCCGTGGTGGTGGTCGGATCGACCAGACTGCGCCAGTCGATGTCGTCCGGCAGCTTGCCGTTGCGGGCATGTCCGGTGACGTATTGCAGCCGGCGCGAGTTGTCGCGGTCGGTCAGCGGAATGCCGAGCTTGGCCGCCGCCCCTTGCGCCGCCGTGATGCCGGGCACCACGTCGACGGCGATATTGGCCGCCTTGCAGGCGTCGATCTCCTCCGCCGCGCGGCCAAAGATCAACGGGTCGCCGC
>CAITEM010000432.1 GCA_903891395.1 uncultured Hyphomicrobiales bacterium
CGATATATTGGCGCGCTTGACGACGTCCGCCCATTTGGCGATCTCGGCCTTCACCATCGGCTCGATGTCGGCCAGCGGCGTGCTCATGGGCACCCCGGCGTCCGCGGTGATGCGCTTCTGCACCTCTGGATCGGCGACGGCTATTTTCAGCGCCGCGTTCATTTTCTCGACGATGGCTGGCGGCGTCTTCTTCGGCGCCCACAGTCCGAACCAGACGTAGTTCTGATAGCCGGGGACGCCGGACTCGGCGATGGTCGGCACGTCCGGCAATGACGGCGAGCGTTCACTGCCGGTGACCGCGAGCGCGCGAACGGTGCCGGATTTGATCTGCCCCAAGGCGCTCGACAAATTGTCGAAGAAGACCGGCGTGCGGCCCGATATGACGTCGGTGTAGGCCGGCGAGGCGCCGCGATAAGGAACGTGCGTCATGTTCGTGCCGCTCATCAGCTTGAACAACTCCGTCGATAGATGCTGGCCGCTGCCGTTGCCGGCCGACGCATAGTTGATCTCGCCGGGCTTGGCTTTCGCCATCGCGATGAGTTCTTTCACCGATTTCGCCGGAAAATCCTTGCTGACGACGAGAACGAAGGGAAACTCCGCCATCATGCCGACCGGCGTGAAATCGCGGATCGGATCGTAGGCCAGCGTGGCGTAGAGGCTCGAATTGACCGCCATGTTGGCGTTGAGGCCCGTCAGAAACGTGTAGCCGTCAGGCGCTGCGTTGGCCGCGGCCACGGAGCCGACGACGGTGCCGGCGCCGGTCTTGTTTTCGATGATGACGGTTTGTTTGAGTTGCTGCGACAACTGTGCGCCGACGATGCGCGAGATGATGTCAGTGCCGCCACCGGGCGGCTGCGGCACGATGATGGTAATGGGCCGTGAGGGATAGTCCTGCGCGGCGGCCGGGACCATGCCGAAGGCGAGAAGCGCAACGGCGAGCGCCGACGCATGAATGCGATTGAGCATGATTCCTCCCAGGAATTCATTTTTTATGGCGCGGACCGTTGTGGTCTCGCTGGTTATCAGTCGGGCGGAAACTTATAGACGGCGGGAAGGGCTGTCCATCAGGCGGGCGGCCGTAAATGCCGTGTTCAACGGGACTCGGCGTTGTCGAAAAAGCCGCGGACCGCTTCGTTGAAAATCACCGGCTGCTCGATATTGGCAATATGACCGGCTTGCTTGATCTCGAGGAAGCGCGCGCCTTCGATCATGGCGGCCATCTGGCGGCTGTTTTCCGGCGGCGCGCCGTGGTCTTCGTCGCCGCAGATGACGAGCGTGGGCGCGCCGATTTCGCCCAGGCGCGCACCGTAGTTCAGCCGCGCCAAAGCGGCGGCGCAGCCGCAATAACCGTTGGCCGACGTGCCGCGGACCATCGCCTCCATGCGCGCGACCACGGCCGGATTGCGCGCCGCGAGGCCTTCACTCGACCAGCGCGACACGGTGGATGCGACGACGGTTTCGACGCCGCCGTTGCGGACGGTGGTGATGCGGTCGAGCCAGGCTTTGGTGAACTCCGGCGTCGTGGTGTGGCGGGAGTCCGCGATCACCGCGCTCTTGATGCGATGCGGATGACGGATCGATAGGCCGAGCCCGACCATGCCGCCCATCGACAGGCCGGCGAAGTGGGCCTGCTTGACGTCGAGCGCATCGAGGAGGCCGGCGGCGTCGTCGACCAGTTGATCGAGCGCATAGTCGCCTGACGGCGCGGCGGAGGCGCCATGGCCGCGCGCGTCGTAGCGCAGCACGCGATAGCGGTCCTTCAGCGCGTCCGAGAGTTCGTCCCACATCGTCAGGTCGGTCGCGAGACCGTGGCTGAGCAGGACCCAGGGACCGGCGTTGCCGTCAACGCGGCAATTGAAGGTCGAGTCGTTGGCTTTGACTTGCATGAGATTACCGTTTGCGGGGAGCCGGCGCGGCCGGCGCCGAGGGGTTCGCGGGTTCGGCCGTTGCCCGTGCGACGCCGAGCTTGGCCAGCAGTTCGACGGTCGGGTAGGAATCCGCCGGCAGGCCGTATTTCATCTGCGCCTTCTTGACTGCGGCGCGGGTGCCGGCGCCGAATTTGCCGTCGGCCTCGCCGATGCCTTCGTAGTTCTGTTTGATCAGGGCGCGCTGCAACTCCGTCATCTGCTGCGCCGTCAGCGGCACGACGCTGGCCGCGCCGGCACGGTTCAAGGCGGGCGCGCCGGCAATGCGCGTGGCGTAATAGGCGACGGTGGTCGAATAGACGTAAGCCGAATTCCAGCCGAGGAAGGCCTTGAAGTTCGGGTAGGCTAGGAAGGCGGGGCCGTAGCGTCCCATCGGCAGGATCATCGCGGCCGGCAGATCGGCGGCGGCTAACTGGCCGGAAGCCGGCTTCACGCCCCATTTCACCCATTGCGAGATCGGGTGCTGAATCGTGAGATCGGCCTGATCCCACGGCAGGTCCTTCGGCACCAACACCTCCTGCAGCCAGGGTTGCCCCCTCTGCCAGCCGAGGCTGACGAGGAAATTCGCGGCCGAGGCCACGGTGTCTGGAATGCTCCTGATCAAATCGCGGCGGCCGTCGCCGTCAAAGTCGACGGCGTTCTTGAGATAGTCCGAGGCGGTGAACTGCATGCCGCCGAACTCGCCGGCCCAGTCACCGTTCAAATCCTCCACCCGCTGATCGCCGCGCTCGATGATGCGCAGCGTGTCGAGCAGTTGATTGCGGAAGAAGTCGGGGCGGCGGCAGTCGTAAGCCAGCGTCGTGTTGGCGGTGAGAATCTTGTAGTTGCCGAAGCTGGCGCCGAAGTCGCTCTCCAGGCCCCAGAACGCGGCCAGCACCGGCGCCGGCACGCCGTATTGTTTCTCGACTCTGTCGAACAGCGCGGCGTTTTTCTTGATGATGGCCTGGCCGTTCGGAATGCGGCCGCCGCCGATCATGCGGTCGGAGAACTGAATGAAGGTCTGCTGGAACACCGCCTGGCCGTTGTCGCGGCGTACGATGGCGGGATCGAACGTCATATAGGGCGAAGCTTCGGCGAGCACCTTGGCAGAGATGCTCTGCGCCAGCGCGTCTTTCTTGAAGGTCTCGAGCCAGCGCTCGAAGCTGCCGGTGTTCTGGCAACGCGCGGCCATCGCTTGGCCGGCGCACAGCACGCCGACCGCGGCGACGGCCAGTTTCAACATGATCCGCATCAGCTTGCCGCTTTCGGTTGAAAAATCAGCTACCCTGCATACGCGAAAGCAGTTCCGATGTCGGCCAGGAATCGGCCGGCAGATTGTATTTCAGTTGCGCCTTCTTGACCGCCTTGCGGGTTCCGGCGCCGAGCTTGCCGTCGGCTTCGCCGATATTATAGCCCTGTGCGTTCAATAAATTCTGCAGCGCCGTGATCTGCTCGGTGGATAGCTGTTCGACGCGCGCCGCGCCGTCTTCCCGCACCGGCGGCGCGCCGCCAAGCCGGGTGGCGAAATAGGCGACCGTGGTCGAATAGACGTAAGCCGAATTCCAGTCGATGAAGACCTTGAAGTTCGGATAGGCGAGGAAGGCCGGGCCGTTGCGGCCCATCGGCAGGATCAGCGATGCCTGCATGGTGTCCTTGGGCAGCGTGCCGCTCACCGCTTTCACGCCCCAGCCCACCCACTTCGACCTTGGATGCTGGATGTCGAGATCGGCTTCTTGCCACGGCATGCTGGCGGGCACTTCGACCTCCTGCAGCCACGGTTCGCCGCGGCGCCAGCCGATGCTCTTAAGATAATTGGCGGCGGAGGCGAGCGTGTCGGGCGTGCTCTTGATCAGGTC